>WQVX01000034.1 GCA_009785615.1 Defluviitaleaceae bacterium
CCCGGTTCTTGCCGGACGAGAAAGGGTGACAGTTTCTGAAACAGGGTTAAGGATAAAACCATATGGAGCTTGTGTTTCAGTCACTGTATATGTTCCAAATGGAAGAATTCTTGATTGCCCGTGACCATCTGCACCGGTGATGATGGTGTCAACCACAACATTATTTGCATTTCTTACTGTAAATACAGCACCTTCAATCGGATGCACACTCATAGATGGGTTTGGGTCATATTTGCGAACGCGAATAATGCCGCGTTGATCCTCCCAGCTTACATAAGCTTGAAAATGGTCGCCTACTACACTATACTCACCATAGACAAATACTCTAAAGCCATCATGTGGCATAGGTTGTTGGCCTAGTTCACGGAGTATCGCATTAATTCCTACATGCAAAGTAGGGTTTGCAGCTATGATGTCTGATATTGGAGTTACACGACGTGATCCACTATCTATTATATTATGATTTAGTCGATTTACAGATTCAAGTATTATAAGGCGTGAATATCCATAAGCTGAAATAGCTGTCGCTCTTGGGATATATCGATAAAAAGTGTGTTGGAACTCTGGCCAACCTGGCCCCTCATAAAGATAATATAAACTTTTGAATAAGAGTTCATTTCCGGCACGGTCTAAAAAGCGACCTTCATAAGTTTGAGTAAGTTGTCTATCATCCACTCCAGGTTCAATGCAGAATGATGGGTTGCCATTAGCTTCAACTTTCCTGACACTGTAGTTATAGAAGGGGTTGCTGTAATTTATTGAACCCACATCAACATGTCTAACTGGAAGTGTTTCAGATCCTGCCGTCAATGGCTGAATATCAATAAAATGGGGATATTCTTGATACTCATACTCTTCTTCATCTAAGTACTCGTCTGTGATGACTTCATCCTCCGGATATTCAGGATAGTATTCCGGATATCCATATTCAGGCTCTGCCGAATACTCATTTTCTTCTTCTGTTACTTCTTCATCTGTTGTTGCTTCATTTTCAGGTTGTTCAGGGTAATATTCAGGATATTCATATTCAGGCTCTGCCGAATACTCATTTTCTTCTTCTGTTACTTCTTCCTCTGTTGTTGCTTCATTTTCAGGTTGTTCAGGGTAATATTCAGGATATTCATATTCTGAATCTACCAAATACTCATCTTCTGCTACTTCTTCCTCTGTTGCAACTTCATTTTCAGGTTGTTCAGGGTAATATTCAGGATATTCATATTCCGACTCTACCAAATACAACCCTTCATCAGCATAAACGGTTGACCCGCTATAAACTGATGTAAACAATACCAGAAAAGCTAAAACTAAACTAATACATTTGTTAAATTGCCTTTTCATTAACATCGCCCTCTCTGTTTTTAGGTAGCGTCAAGTACTACCTGTTTTTGAATGTAATAAATAGATTTTTCAAACACACTTTAGTGTATTAAAATAGTGGTTAAACTTCTTTTTGGGTTGTTAATTATGCTTTTTTGTAAAGTTGATATGCCTACAATTAATGCAAGCAATTGAACATTATACTTTGAAAGCAGATAATTTCATTCGTTAGTATTTTACATTGCTCATAGGATTGTGATAAATAGTATCATAAAATACATAATTTGACAAGCATCTATATGCATTTTTATTTTTCTACATTCATTATAAAAAGACCAAATAAAAAACCGAACAACTAAAGTCATTCGGTTTTTGTGGTCAGATTGTTATAAACTCAAGCATAGCTTTCATAACTTCTTTGTTAATAATATCGCTATGAAGGCAATGATACCCATCAGGATATTCCAACAGCGTAAATTTTTGCGGGTTAGCTTCTGAAAATATCCGTATTGCCTGCGGACACACTATTTTATCCATGCCCGGGCATAACAACAACGCCGGGATTGGAAATTTTGCAGCATTTTGCAAAGCATTTTCCCCTGCATCAATAATTTCAGCAAACAACTGCAAAGATATCCTATCATGAAATATCTGATCTTCTCTTAATGCACTGATAATATCTTTGTTGCGCGTTATGTGATCCGGGTTAATTTTAGCAGAAACCGCTAGTTTTCCGGATATTCTGCCAAGCAATCTAACCAATGACATAGCAGGCCCGGGCAGGGGCTTGTACAATCTTAGCCAAGGTGCCTCCAAGATAGCCTTTTTATAATTCATGTTTGGATTTTCAAGCAAATAATTAATTGCAATGTTTCCGCCCATGCTATGGCCAAACAGAAAAACATCTTTATTAGGATACCAATTATCTATTTTATTACGAATTGTTTTTGTGTCATTCAAAAAATAAGGGTAGCCCGGCGACAGGCCACGCTCAAGTTTTCTTTGTTTTTGAGTTTTGTGGGGCATGTCTCCAAATCCGCGCTGCTCATGAAATACACAAGCGTAGTCATTAGCAACAAAAAATTCTGCTACTTCTTTATATTGCCCCATGTACTCACCAAATCCGTGAATAATTTGCACAACACCTTTTGGCTCAATTTGCGGATCAAACCTGGCTGTTTGAATGGGTTCGTTATCGTGCATAGTTATCATTTCAATGGTTGGCTGTGACATAAACGGACTCCTTTCTTTAGGAACTCTTTAGAACCTCTTTAGACTTGTCCAAAATTATATCATATAATTCTCTCATTTTGACTTATAATAAAACACAGCAAGTTGAGTACGATCACGAAGATCAAGCTTTCTCAATATTTCGCTTAAATAATTTCGTACGGTTCCTTCACTTAAAAATAAAGCTTTGGCTATTTCTTTATTGTTTAGTCCCTGCCCAACCAGAGCTATAATTTCCACTTCTTTGTCAGCAAGATTCCACTTTTTAAGATCCGGCTTGGATATATTTGTTGATAGCTTCTGAACTATCTCGCCACCTAAAACTGTTTGACCCGCTTCTACGGCTTTTAAGGCCGGAACTATACTTTCGTAGTCTTGTTTCAGGATATAGCCCTTAGCACCTATGCTAAGCGCAGTTGTGATATATTCGCTATCATCAAAAGTGGTTAGAAAAAGGATTTTAGCATTGGGATCCAGGCATTGGATTTCTTTTGCGGCATCTATACCTGTCATTTTTGGCATTCGGATATCTAAAAGTGCCACATTTGGACTGTGCTTTTTATATAATTCAACTGCATCTTGTCCATTATCACATGTGGCAATTATTTTTATTTCTCCACCGGCTTCGATTATAGTTTTTAGGGCTGTTTCTACGATTTTATCATCATCAGCCAAAATTATATTCATAGTTTTTCACATGCCCGCGTAGCGGGACATTCCTCTCTGTTTTTCATACTTCACTCCTTTGGGATAGAAATGAAAATTCTAAACCCGTTTCGACTCTCAAAAGTACATGCACCTCCCATTGCTAAAACCCGCTCCTCAATATTAGATAGCCCCATGCCATGGTTTATCTTGTTGCTTTCTTTGTCGCTTCCGTTATCTTTTATCAGAAGTTGATACAGTGAGGGATGCTCTTGCAGTGTAAGCCTAATTGCAGTGGCATCGCTATGTTTTGTTGTGTTGGTTAGAGCTTCCTTAATGATTATCAAAAGGCAAAGTTTAACGTCTGCGGGTGTCTGATTTGACATGTCATATTGTAAATCTACATCAAGCATTGTGGAAGAACTCAGCTTTTCTATGGTTTCGTGCAAATCTATTGCTTCATCTTTCCAGTCATGAACAGCCTTCCTAATGGAATCCATAGCCTCTTTTAATATGCTTTCGATAGTAGTAATGGATTCTGTTAGCTCCTGTGCTTTATTTGTGGTTTTCAGCACTCCAATTAAAAGTATGCCCCTAACCAATATGTGCCCGATATTATCGTGAATATCCCTGGCAATGCGGTTGCGCTCCTGCAAGGTGGCCAAGCTGACCATTTTGTTCTGCGTTTCCAGTAATTCGTTATTTTTATGACGCAATACTGTGGATTGTTCTGTATGAGAATCTTGCAAAGTAGTATAGGCAGTGGCTAGAGTTTTGTTTTGCTTTATCAAGTATCCGCTTATAAATGCTAAAGCCATGGTTAAAATAAACCAGATAAGATATCCCTCCTGCCAAGCAATAAAAATGGGTATCAAAAGTATGAGATAGTACTTTCTATGGGATATGAACAGGGACAGGTCAATAACCAGAGTCGGGAAAAAATAAATACCTATGGGTAAGAAAAAACAGATTAACCCAAATAAGCCTACGCCAATAGCCGTAGACTCAATGCTTTTTAAATATTGGAGCAAAGCACTTATTGCCACGGCTAAAAGAAAGGCGGTGATAGTTTGAGGATCATATTCCCGGACTGTATATAGTCCAATAAGTAAGAAAACTAGTTTTGCCAATAAGATTGTCATAATGCAATAATATCACTTTTGTGATATTGGTCAACCTTCACTGTTTCGTTAAACTAAAATCAACTAAATTATCCGTATTGCTATTTGCAAAAATGGTACCTTTTAAAGTTGACAAGTTATATATTACAGACCATTGCAGGCCATTGCCAAACTCCGGAGATTTCCAACCAATGTCTACAAGCAAGTCAATAGTCTGTGCTTGGTTTAAAATGCCATTGTTGCTATCAAATGCATTTTTTACTTTGTCATATCTTTCAATTGCATTTCCTTGGGCAATTCTTAAATCGTTATATGCAATAAAGTTTGAAGCAATCTGCGTTTCTACAACTTTTAAATCATTATCCCAATATTCAACCAAAACTGACCGCCCACTTGCATCAGCAATTAAGAAGTGGCAATAAATATCCAATGAGAAAAAGACGTTATATTGTTTCATCAATTCAATTGCTTCATCAACACTGGCCGCTTTATCAAGCACCAGCCTTACAGCAGCCGTTGTATTTATAGTAATCTTATCTTCACAAAATGGAGGTTTAGCTTCAGACACAGATAAAAATGCAATAGCTACACCTTTTTCATTAACTCCATCAGCCGGGATATATGGTGCGGCAAGAGTTGCAAGGCTTTCAGCATTAAGGCCACTTGGTAGATTATTTTCGCCATACCCCAAATACAACATACTAGCTGTTGATATTGAAGCGTATCCATTGCCGGGGCGGGTAGTCAATTGCAAAGGTGGTGAATATATAGCAAAATCATAATTTCTGCCAAAGATAACTTCGCCGGCGGCATTTCGGGTGGTAAAAACTGTACAGCCTCCGCCTAATATATTAATATTAGCTTCAATATCCGCAATATCCTTGAATACCAGTCTTTCAATAACTGCTTCAAGCTCTTCTTGGTCTTTTGCTCCAACCTTCAAAAATTCATCAAATCCATAATCACCATAGTAAGTCATCTGAAACATGCCGTAATCATCTGCTTTTTTAATTGAAGATAAGCTGCGTTTTGCATTTTCATAATTATCCATTTTTATTATCCTTTCATCCAAACAAAATTACATAAAATACAAACAATTCATATGCAGTTATTAAAATTGTTAAAATCCAATCAAACCAGTAAGTAAAGCCTTTGGGGATTTCTTTTACAGGCCATACTTTTACATACAGAACAACACAGAACACAGTGTAAAGCATGTAAATAATTAAGAATGGTACAATAATCACAAGGGGTATACCATTAATAAAGTGTATTATTGATTCCAAGTCAATCTCCGGCATACCTAATCCACTAAGAGCCGATAAAATGAAGGGCGTTGCGATTATTGCAATAACAATGATCCATTCAAAGGTATTGTACGTTTTATAGATTTTTATGAGTTTTGCCTTCTTTTCATCGCTCATTTTTATATCCTCCGCATTTATATTTAAGCTTGCTTCTTTTCGCGTCCCAACACCAATGCTATAGCAAACAATGCTGCTGCAAAGCAAAGTTGGATGCCAATACCTACCCAAAATTCGGACATGTTAATAACTTCTCTTCCTATAAAATCATTAATTAGCATCAAATCATTATTTCCATACCAATAGCCGGGAGTAAACCGTGCAACAGTTTGTATCAAACCATCCATTTGATCATGTGGTACAAACATGCCACTTGCAAAGGCGGCAAGTATAGCAACCAAGGTAGCTATTCTTACTAAAAATTCTACATCTTTTACTATTCGTGTCAGTAATATCCCTATACATACACATACAATAACCAATACTAACGAATTAATCATATGCAAACCACCTCTTACACTAAACAGTGATTCGTGATGAAGAAAATAGCCGATTATCATTACAAACGCCCACATAGCCAAGGACGCAGTTCCGCAAGCTAAACTTAACCAAAGAGTTCTGTACTTTGGTGTAGTAGGACTTACTTCCAGCCTGCTTGCCAAATCTTTTTCTCTAAACACCATCAATACTATCCCTACCATAATTACTATAAGAGATTTAAAAAGATAAACCAGCGAACCAAAGTATAATGATATAGAACTATCTTCTTCCGGTTGAAGCAGTGTTACAAGCTGTAGTTGATCTTGTTTAGCTAAGCTGATTGCTTCATCATAATCAAAACCAACCGTCAAATATCCCATTACCGTTTGCATGAAAGTATCTATTTGCCTACGAATATAAATATTTCTATCCAGGGTATTAGGTGGTGCTACATACAAAAGCTTACTGTTGCCACTATTTGCAAAATCTGCACCAAAATTTTCATCAATAATCAATGCAAATTGAACATGCATAAAGAAAATAGCATCTTCTAAAGAGGACATCTCATCCTCCATAGGGATAAGTGTGTGTATAGTTTCTAAATAGTCTAATAATCCTTGGGAAAGCGGATGATTGTCTCTGTTTACAATAGCAATATTTGCAGAAATTCGCTCAAAGCGTATCAATCCGCCTGTAAAAAATACACCTATCAGAAGAGTTAAAACAATAAATATGCCCGTATACATAATCATAGTAAAGAAATTAGCTTTAACGATCTTAAAAAAACATTTAAAGGTTTGCATAACTCTTCCTCCTTAAAGCGATTGCTCCGGCAACACTGCACACTATAGCAATGCCCATCAATATTGATAATTGCTGTACAAATCTGCCTAAACCTTCATGAAGTACCAGGGTTAAAAAAGTATCGCTTATAATTGATATAATATTGATACGATCGAAGAGCGGAAAGGCATCACGTACAAGAGTACGTATTTCTAATGCAAATACCCCGCTGGTAAACATAAATGTGTAAATAACCAGGGCTAAGTATCCACCTTTTTTATCCTCATTACCGGGTACAACGATAGAGAAGAGTATTCCAAATGATACACTTGCAAAAGAACCAACCACACAAGTTAAAAGAATTAATCCCCACTGAGTTCCAAAATTTATACCTAATACAAAAACATAAAACAATAAAGTTATGGTTGAACCAAGCGTTTGTGCTACTACAGCAGAAATTAAATTTTCTACAATAAGCACAAGTTTTTTTGTAGGGGCAATACTTATACGTGCGGCTGTATTAGAAATATCCGCTTGCAACTCAAATCCCATTTTTAGACCTCTAATACTGCTTGTAAAAGCTCCCATAGCAAGAAATACGTAAAAGAAATTAGCAACTTGACTTATAGGTATATTACGTGCCGGAGTACTTACAGAAACATAAGAGTTGATAGCTGCCAAAGCTTGTTCCAGATACTGCGGCCTAAGCTCGGCTATATTTGCTGTTGCAGCATATTGTATTGTAAACTCATTAACAATGCTTTCAAGTATACTTTGTTCTGTTCCTGCACTTGTTAACATTAACTCCATTGTCTCGCCTAATATAATTACTCCAAACACTTGATCGGCTTGCAACATGCCAATTGCACTTTCGTAATTAATAAAGGTTATTTCCAGCCTCTCTTGTTGTTCCAAATTGTTAGCTAATTCTAAAAATGCTTGATTTTGGGAAGTTAACGCACCTTGCTCTACTATAGCTACAGGAATTACCCCTGTTTCTTCATCAACAAAATTCATTATTTGAAAAAATATAGTTCCCATAACTAAAGGGATTACCAATGTATAAAACAGAACTTCCCTATCACGTAAATATTGCAACAGATTATATTTTAATCGCATGTTTTTCACCTCTCTGATTTCATTCCGCTTAGCTGGGCATAGTCCGCTTGCAGCGGCGCAAATTTACCCTAATCCCGCAATGTTTTCCCGGTTATTTCTAAGAAAACATCATTTAGCGTAGGTAGTTCAGAAAGAACTTGCCCGTGTGTAATATTGTTTGTGCTGAAATATTCTAAAATCCGCATTAAATTATTTTTGCCTTGTGTAAGGCGGATTGTAAGAGTCTCATTTTCATGATCTACTGCAAAAACATTAGGAAGGGCTTTTATATCCTCAAGATGATTTTTATCAAGGTTAAGTACATCTACTTTAATTGTTTCGCCTGTTTTGATCATGCGTTTAAGTTCTTCTTTAGTGCCTTCTGCTATTTTTTTCCCGTTATCCATTATGATAATTCGGGAACATATTTGTTCTACTTCTTCCATGTAATGAGAGGTATATACTATTGTTGCTCCCTGCCTGTTAAGCTCCATTATGCCGTCTAAAATATGATTACGACTTTGAGGATCTACGGCCACTGTAGGTTCATCAAATACTATAAGTTTAGGTTTGTGGGCTATACCGCAAGCTATATGCAAACGTCTAAGCAATCCGCCGGAAAGTTTAGGGGGTAAAAATTTAATTTGATCTTGCAAGGATACAAATTCAATTACTTCATCAATGCATTTTTTTCTTTGGTTGCGATCTTTTATATATAAGCCGCAGAAGTAATCAATATTTTCATATACGGTTAAGTCATCAAAAACTGCTACACTTTGCATAACCATGCCAATTTCTCTTTTGGCATCGTAGCGGCCGGGATGCATAGGTTTACCAAATACGGATATTTCACCTTTGTCGTATTTAAGTAAAGATAACATGCAGTTAATAGTAGTTGTTTTACCTGAGCCATTTGGCCCCAAAAGTCCTAACACTTCACCTTGAGATATTTCCATATTAAAATGATCTACAGCAAGTACCTCTTTATATCGTTTTACCAGATTATTTATTTTTACAACCATTTATATCTCCTCCTGTTGAGTTCGATTTTCGCAAAGTTGTTCACTTGTTGTTTACTAACCTTATGCCATTAGTTTATCTGACTTGGATTAAAAAATGTAGTGTTGAATGTAATGAGTTCATATGACATTTGTCACATAACAGGGCTATGACTCACTGCTTTGCAAAAACAAAAAATCACAATGTAAATTTCCAAAAAAATAAGTTCAATCATCAAAAACATGATTAAACTCACTAAAATTCAACCGGCATATTTGTTCAATCTGGTACAATTGTGAGACCGGTTGCGCACAAGCTTTTGATATACCCTCTTCAAACGAGAGCCTGCCCGGGTGTTGCTTTCTGTTGCTACTTCTTGTTGCGGCTCCCAGGGGAGGAATTACTATTTGGGCAGGACTCGAATAAAAGAGGTAGTATAAAGTAAAAGGTGGTTAGAAAAACGAAAATCCAACAAATAATAAAAGCGCGTAGGGACAATGACAAGTTTCGTCATAATCACTCACGCGCATAAATTCAGCTTGGGATAAATCCATAGGGGGACCACATACAAATCTGTAGAAATACACAAAACAAACCTCATTTACATTCGACGAACACCCATATTAAGATGCACAAAAAATACGGAGTTGAAAATAAAGTCAGTTTATAGTATACTAACAGCGTTGCAGCGGCAAGCTAAACTTGTGCCTGTGAGTGATACTACCTATCACCTACAGCCTCCGTGACACTCGACCAAAAGTGTCACGGACGTTGCACCAAAGGGGCAAGCCTTTTTCTAAGTTTTCATTTCAAAAACATTCTAACACTTTTCTAGGAATAATTCAAGATATTATTTCTTTTTTTTGTAAATTTTTGTGATTTTTTTAATCTTGCGTTTTTCCTTGTTTTTTACTTCCTATGAATATCCGCTTATTATCCATATATCCTTGTATTTTTGCAATCTTACTTACAGATAGTTGACAATAACAATGGACAAACTTACAATAAGAGTATATTTTTAAATAAACATCTTGAAAATTGTATCGGAGGACATGAATTATAATGAATATACCAAGTGAACAGAAGCAAGTTGCTTGCGAATTAAGCTTAAACAATATTAGTAAGCTGGTTTTAATTAGTGGATTAAAAGCAGGTTCTTATGATGACAAAGCTCTTGAAAATTTTTATGCCCCAACTGATTACGCTATTTCATATAACAACGAAAAAGAACATCAAAGAGATTGGATGACATTTATAGCTCTTTGCTTAATGAGTTTTACTTCTTACAAAATAGATTATACAAATATGTTAGAAAAAGGTGATCGCACACCAAACTTACCATTAACCGGAATGAAGTCTAATGAAGCCATAAATCATGTAGACTGTTATCCTTTTGCTCATAAACCTTCAATGCATTTAACAAAATTCTTAGAAAAAGCCTACGCCCATATCGAAAGTCGAGAATGTGCAACTTTAGACGCTGAAACAGGAATAGAGCTACGCTTTTTAAGATTGTTTAAACTGTTAAAATTACCTCATTTTACATATTTTGCAATACAATGTGCTTTATCCTGCTCTTTGGACAGGGGCTTTGAAAATATGTTTGAAAATCTTCATCTTAATGAAAATATCCCCCATCCAACTTTAGGAGATGTACAAACGCTTTACTCTATTGCTTTTCCAAATAGACAAGTTAAACGACTTGGAAATAAATCAGCTGTTGAAAATCGAATATTGTTCAGATTTGAAGCAACGGATGGTTCTTATTTGATGCGCCCGTTAATTCTTAGGGAAAATGTGCTTAATTATTTAATGGGTGAGCAATGTATAAGTCGTGAGCTTAACTCGTGCGCAAAAATAATAAATAACGACAAGCAAATATCCGGACCTTTGTTTATAGATAACCAGCTTACAACAGCACAAAATACGTTTAAAAAAATGCATATAAAAAAAGAACCCAGATTATGTGTTCTTTTTGGTGCTGTTGGCAGCGGAAAAAAACTAACGTTGCAATGGCTTGCACAAGAGCAAAATACGCAGTTTATTATTGTTAACCTAGACATGATTTCCAAAGACATTAATCTTGATGACCTTTCTGACGAACTTTTATCGCTTGCAATCATAGAAGAGGTAACATTATGTTTTTCTATGGAGGATTCAGATTTGCTTTTTAAGTTTCCACAATTTTTATCAATGATAGAACAATACAACCTTGGGGTTTTTATTTTAAGCAAATCAACGCTTGGTGATATAGCAGGATTTAGTATTACTCGCATTAACTATCCGGCTTTTGATTTAGATAAATCATTAAAATTTTGGCAATTGTTTTCATCAGATTATAAAACCGACTCATCAATAGATTGGACACAAACTGCATCAAAATATGTTCTTACAGCAGGGCAAATTAAATCTGCCCTAAGCTCCGCTGTAGAAATGAATGAATTTAACATTATTGATGAAAAAGCAATAAGCTCTGCCGTTCTGCTTGGAAACTCTAAGAATCTTGATGCAATAGCCGATAAAATAGAAGCATTTTATACCTGGGATGATTTGATAATGTCTGACGCTTCAAAGCAGCTTTTAAAAGATGTTTGCAATCGTATCAAGTATCGCCATGTTGTAGAAATACAAAGAGGCTGGAAATCTGCGTATGGAAACGGAACTTCCATATTGTTTTATGGGCCACCCGGGACAGGTAAAACAATGAGTGCGCAAGTTATGGCACAAGAATTAGGGTTGCCACTTTATCGAGTTAATCTTTCGCAAATTATAAGCAAGTATATAGGAGAAACTGCAAAAAACATAAGCGCAGTATTTAATGAAGCCAAGATTAGTAACATAATTTTGTTTTTTGATGAGGCGGATGCTCTATTTGCTAAACGTACTGATGTAAGCAATTCTAATGATCGTCATGCGAACTCCGAAAGCTCATTTTTGCTACAGCAGATTGAGGATTACTCAGGCATAAGCATACTTGCTACAAATTTATTTAACAATTTTGATGAAGCTTTTAGGCGAAGAATAAATTACATGATAAATATAACAAAACCGGATGCGGCACGTCGCTTAGATATGTGGAAAAGTGTTTTTCCATCACAAGAAGATATTTCTCCGGATTTAGATTTGAAATTATTTGCGGATAACTTGGAATTTACGGGAAGCAGTATCAAATCTGCGGCATTAAAAGCTGCTTATTTTGCCGCCGCCGATGGTACACAAATTGACATGAAGCAACTGGTAAGGGCTGCACGACAAGAATTAGAAAAAACAGGAGGAACCGTACCGCTCTTTTTTGGACTTTACAGCACCTCCACTTCGCACTAACGTGCTTCGTGTCGGTGAAGGGGGCGCAATTTTCGCTTGTATCAACACGTAAACGTGTTAATGTCAATCGGAATTGCTATATACAAATTAGGGTGAGGCTGTAGTTAACCACAATTGACTAACGGGGGTTATAATATGTACTATGATAAAGAGAAGGCAGAAGCATTGCTTAATGAAGCTATGTCGCCAAGAGCAAATAATCAACTTGTAAGACCTAAACCTTCTAACTCAACTCCTCCGGACAGACTTGATTGGTCAGAGGTGGGGAGGAATGTTCAACGCCAAACAGAGGCTATGAATGCTATGGGGGGTATGGCACAATATATACCGGAGGCGACTTCTGATCCTTCTGACATAACAGTAGCAGGCAGAGTTATAAATAATGTGCACAATATAAATGACAGAACCTATGTAGGGCTAAGAGAAGTCGTTTATGCGTTAGAAGATAAATGTCATGATTCTAACGAGGCTCTTCCGGAAGAAGAACAACGAGTAGTTTGGGATGAGGAGAGCAGAACGGCAACGATTAGAGTAATGAATAGGCAAACAGAGGAACTTACAAGCAAAGAATTCTATCTGGGTGACGCAAGCGAAGAAAGCGGATTTTTAGTTAGAGATGATAGATTAATAGTTGACGAGGATTGGTTAGCCAAAATTCTAAGTTTAACCGGTGAGGAATCTCTTGATATATGTGATGAAGATGGTAATCCCTATACTATAGACTGTGAAGGCGTTTGCGAATGTTACGATGCACCATATGAGGATGCACCATATGAGGATGCACCATATGAGGATGCACCATATGAGGATGACCCATATGAAGATGTACCATATGAGGATGCACCATATGAGGATGCACCATATGAGGATGCACCATACGAGGATACACCATATGAGGATACACCATATGAGGATACACCATATGAGGATACACCATACGAGGATACACCAATTAGCTCCCCTGGGAATTATGACGCACCATATGAGGATACAGCAATTAGCCCTCCCGGGAATTACGATGATCCATATGATGGTGCAACTGATCCTAACGGTGATCCGGAAGTAAGATATGGTACTCCACCCACTGGACTACGCAGAGTATTTAATCGAGTACTAGATGTACGTGATAGGTTCCATAACTTTCAAGATAACACACGTAACATAGTCCGAGATGTACAGGATCGTGGACGCAACATGTTCCGCGATATACAAGATCGTGGGCGCAATCTGCGCCGAAATATACAGGATGCCCCGCGTAACCTGTTCCGCAATATAATAGATGCCCCGCGTAACATTCGCCGAAATATACAGGATGGTATACGTGATAGAGTCCGCAATAGAGTGGATAGAATACTCCCGGACAGCATAAGGGGTGGGGTTGATAGAGTTCGTAACATAGTTGATCGTGGACGCGACATACGCCGAAACATACAAGATGCCCCACGTAACTTGCTCCGCAATATAATAGATGCCCCGCGTAACATTCGCCGAAATATGCAAGATAATAGACGCGATCGACGCCGTACCAGGCAGGATAATAGACGCGACCGACGCCGCACTAGACAGGATAATAGACGCACTGGAACTAGGCTTATTACCGGTGCTGCTTTAACACTACTTGGATTAGGTGTTGCCGGAGTGAGTACAGGGATATCCGCCCTGAGTGGAATTGTTGGTTCGGGGATATCTGCTCTAAGTGGGATTATTGGTGGTGGAGGTATCTCCGCTAGTATACTTGGAGGTGGAATGGTTCCAGAGCCTCAGGCTTCGCCAGGGCCTCCACAATGGCTCAGAGATTTGTGGAATCGCGGAAATAGATTCAATGCAGAACGCAGACCATTTTACGATTATAATGAAGTGAGAGTATGGGACACTATTGTTCCTGACGGTGGTACAGAAGTTAAAGCAAGAGGACGCGATGGTAACTATTTTGTTGTTGATTCATATATTCCTGGTAAAGAAATTGTTTTCAGAAGGCTTACTCAGTTTTCTGAGATTTTAGAAACAACAGCTAAGGGATACCTTAACGAATTTGTAAGAAAGTACCCCGTTGGTGCTGAAATAGCAGATCTTCCGTTTAATCCAAGTGAGCTTATAGGCAAATTCTTGGAAGGAGATTTAATTTTTGAAGTTCCTGTTCAAAACAACCCGATTCCTCAAAGTATAATTGATGCAGCAACAGAAAAAAATATTATCATACGAAATGTGGAAGGGACGATATATAATCCATAATGAAAATAATTTATTGTGATAAATGGTCAAATACTAGAAGAAAGCCTTGGAACATTATTGATACATCCCAAGCGCATAAGAATCATATTAACAAAACACCTTACACTGTGTTGATTCAAGAAAATGATAAAATAAAAGTTATTGTAGAATTTACAAAATTTTATGTATCTGTAAATTTTTTGAATGAGTTTTTAAATTCATATCTACGTTATACTTTTCATCTAATTGATAATGACTTTCTTTTTCTCAAAGTGGCATATTATTACTATTATGATGAAGAAAATCATGATATGTTAGAAGGCACAGTATTCAGTTTTAGTGAAAATGGTTATGTAACCATGGTTAAAAGAGACTACAAAACTGGTGAAATTGAAGAGAGAGAGCTTCAAAATGATGTGTCCGCTAATTGGGAAGAATATCCCGGCTTCGGAAAATATGAAAATTTATTAAAGGTGGAACGCTGAAAATGATTGAATTAGCAAATAGCAAAATACTGTTCATTAATGAAATTTTCGAGAAAAAAACTTTTAAATGAGTGAGTATTTTGAATATATGTATCTCGCCACGGATAACTTTTACACATATGTTTGCCAAGATCAGTATCCATACAATCAAGCTGCTGGAAGATGTTTTTATGATTATCAATTAATATTGAGGGAAGAGCAAAATGCAAAATCCTTGGCTATTTATAGTGCAATCCTTGTAAATTTGGCTAAATGCTATGATAATTTAGCAGAGTTTAAGGATAAATACAATATGCCGTTGGAACTTTGTAGTAATGTGTCAATTGATACATTATTAACTGAAAATGAACGAGATTATTTTAACGATGACATGGATTATATCAAATACAAGTTTAATGCTATCTTGAAGGCATGATAGAAAGTTATCTACAATAAAAACAAAGGCTCTTATCGTTTTATAAGGAAAAAAACAGACTATGATGATTAACGAAAAAAGAATTGGAAACATACGTTGGCTATCCGAAGATAATTTAAAAATTCGCATAGCGGAATTATCTGATAGAAAATCCGCTATTTGGATAACCATTGATAACTCTAATATTGTTTTCAGTATGATTATGTGGGATTTTGTTGACTGGTGCGAAAGGGAAGTTAATCTTAAAATTGAATTTAAAAAGAATCTTTGGAAAAACCAAGAGTGTTTTATAGTAGAGAAGAAAGACGAACTTATTCTTTTAGGAGAAACAAGATTTTTTATTAAAGAGATGAATTTTACCCCTAGTGAACGTAACTATGTTTTCTCTGATGATGAATGGTATTCAGTGTAAATGATTGAATTAACAAATTTAGAAATAGCAGAATACTGCTCATTAGATGAAGTTTCTGGAGAGAAAAAATTTTACAAGGAAAAAAAGGTAGAAGGGTTCACAGGACTATATTTTAGAGATGAAAATAACTTTTTTGCAATTTATCCATCAAAAAATGAGCCTCTTATGTTCTTCCAAGGAAAAAACTACAAACTTACTGCAAACTTATCAATTTCATTGTTGAAGCAAGGCAAAAAGAGAACATTCCAAATTGCCGACTATAATATTGAAATCAATTATACGGAATCGCCTTATATTGGTTTAGATGTGTGGTCTGACGAAATGGATGTTGACTTGTTTTTTCTAATAGCTCAACGCTACAAGGATAAAGATTTTCATGACCGTTATACACTATGATTTGAAACAGAAAGTAAATTGCTCCAAAATAAAAAGAAAAAGCGTGCCAGAAAAAAGGCTCGCTTTTTCCTCTTCTTTCTTACTCCTTCTTTTTGGGTAGTATACAGTTTGTACTGGCACTATGATTCCTAACCCTAACTCAGTTTTTGCTTAAAATACCAATTTTACTTTTTTTAGAGAAAACTACTTTTTGTATTTTTTTGTTTTCCATTTTATAGCAGTTTCCTAAGTAATAAAAAAAAAGCTGCTTACGCGGCTTTTTTTTATTACCAAAATGCACCTTATGTGATATAATGTAATATAAACTAAAATTTTAGAAATGAGGGCATACAAAGCTAAAATTTTATAAAAATTGTAAAGGAGCAATATAATGCTTAAAAACATGAAAATTAGAAGTAAGTTGCTGTTAGGTTTTACTTTAATATTTATTGTTACTATTATTATTACAGCAATTAGTGGAGCTTACATAATGCATGTAAATAGGGAATACTCACATGTAATGCAATTTACGATGAGACGTTTGGAATATCTTGGCTCTCTCAATACAGAGCTTATGGATGCAAGACGAGCTATAAACCGTGCTGGCTTGAGCAAGTATGACCACTACGATCCTGATGCTGCACTCATAATCCTAGAAGGTGAACTTCATGATATAAGGGTTAATGTGGATTCATATATTACAAACTATCAAAATAATCTACTTTTAGATAATAGGTTAACCTCAGAACGGCGGTCAGAATTTAACAGATTAATTATAGCATATGAAACAGAAGTTCATCACTATTTTGATTATTATATTGCACAAGCTTTAGATGCCATATGGCATCATGATAGCTCTGGCGCATGGTTCATTACCCTTGAAAGCCAAACCACTTTAGAGAGGGCAATAACATCTTATCATCAACTTTATAACGCGGAGCAGAGCAATGTGGAGTCTGTTAGCCAAGCACTTAATAGTCAATCTTGGGGAATACTATTTGGACTTGTCGCTTTAGCAGTAGGAGGTATTATTGTTAGCTTTGTTATTGCATTCGTTATTTCTAAATCTATAGTTGACCCAATTCAAAAAGTTGTTTATGCTTTGGGTGATGTGGCCAATGGTAAGCTAAATGTAAATATTACAAAATCGAATACTGTAAAAAGTGAAACGGATATTCTTAACCGTGATTTGCTTGATCTCGTAAAGGTTATAAAATCTATGGTAGATGACTTGATTAAACTGGAATATGAATATAATACGGTTGGTGATATTGATTATAAGATTGATTCTCGCAAATATCGAAATGACTTTAATCGTATGATAGAAAGTGTAAATAAGACTCAAGAAGCTACTGTTTCCGACGTAAAACAAATGATTGATACTCTCAACGAAATTAATGCCGGAAATTTCAATCCAACAATTAAAGATATGCCCGGTAAAAAAATGTTAATACCTAACGGGCTTCGCGACACTGTAGACAATTTGGAAAATGTAAACAATGGAGTGCAGTCTATGATTAAAGCAGCATCAATTCAGGGTAATTTGAAGTTTAAAATTGATGCAAATAAGTATAAAGGTGACTGGCGTGAAATTATGCTTGGGCTTAATAATATAGCTGAGGCTGTTGACAGCCCTATTACAGAAATTAAAGCTGCCATGTCTGCTTTGGATAATGGTAAGTTTGATACACTGGTAAGCGGTAACTATGCCGGCGACTTTCAGGATATTAAAGATGCTGTTAACTCAACAATCAAAGGGTTGGAGAAATATGTTCAAGAGATTGATAGTTGTTTGAGTGCTGTGTCAGAGGGTAACTTAACCCGTTATGTATCCAAAAATATTGAGTTTACCGGTGACTTTAGCAGAATCAAGGAATCTATTGACAATATTGTAAAGAAGCTAAATGAAACTATGTCAGAAATCTTAGGGGCTTCAAATGAGGTGTTGTCAGGTGCTAAAAAAATTTCCGACAGCGCGTTTGAGTTGGACAATGGAGCGCAACGGCAAGCCGGTTCTGTACAAGAGCTTACAAAGCGAATTGATGTAATAACTCAACAGACCAATCAAAATTCTGAAAATGCATTTGAAGCCAACTCGCTTTCAGAAAAATCAACTGTAAATGCTAACAAAGGCAATGAAGCCATGCAACAAATGTTAGAAGCTATGATGCAAATTAAAGACTCATCAAACGATATTTCAAAGATTATTAAAACCATCCAAGATATTGCTTTCCAAACAAATTTACTTGCGCTAAATGCTGCTGTAGAAGCTGCCCGTGCAGGCGATCATGGAAAGGGTTTTAGTGTAGTTGCAGAAGAGGTTCGTAATCTTGCAGGCCGTAGCAAAGCAGCCGCTGATGAAACTACCGGGCTAATTGATAACTCTAAAGAAAGAGTAAAAGACGGTTCAAGCATTGCAGTAACTACAAAGGAATCCCTAGACACTATTGTTAAAAATGCTAATGAAGTTAAAAATATGATTAATCACATTTCTGACTCTTCGCGAGAACAAGATGAAGCAATTAAACAAATCAATGAATGGATTGCGCAAATAGAGCAGATTGGACAAAGTAATTTGGAAATTTCTGAAAAAACAGCATCCGCTTCTCAGGAGCTAAATTCACAAGCCGAGCTACTCCAAGAGCGGATCAAACGTTTCAAATTATAGATGTTCTTTAGGGGTAATTGAAATCTATAATTTTAAGTAAGATACATTCAAGAGTAGTTATATACTTTAAGCTGAAAACATGGTGTTAGTTACCGTGTTTTCAGCTTCATAATGAGGAGGCTTTTTTTGAAGCAAAAACACGTCTTAGCAGTACATGATATCTCTTGCATTGGAAGATGTTCATTAACTATAGCATTGCCTGTTATATCTGCTGCCGGTATTGTAACATCGGTTATGCCAACAGCAGTATTATCTACCCATACAGGGGGCTTTACTGAATATACTTATAGAGACTTAACTGATGATATGCTGCCTATAGCAGATCATTGGCAAACTTTATCCACTTCTTTTGATGCCATTTATACAGGATACTTAGGCTCGCAGCAACAACTGGATATAGTAGAAGAGTTAGTGCAAAGATTTAAAATTGATGATACATTGGTGGTAATTGATCCGGTTATGGCTGACCATGGCCAATTGTATAAAGGATTTTCTCATGACTTCCCCCAAGGAATGAATAAACTATGCAATTGTGCCGATGTTATAACCCCCAATATAACAGAGGCATTATTAATGTTAAGTGAACCGTATAAAGAAGGCCCTTATACCAAAGAGTATATTTACAATATTTTAGAAAGGTTAAGTAGCCTGAGTACAAGTAAAATTAACTCAAAAAAAGTTGTGCTGACAGGAGTTTCTCTTGAAACATCTGATAATGAATACGGTGCAGCTACATTTGAAAATGGAGATGTTCATTTTTCTTTTGCAAAAAAAATCCCCGGAATATACCATGGTACAGGCGATTTATTTGCAAGTGTGCTAACAGCAGCTTTAACCCATGGCCATCATTTAAACAAGGCGGCTGATATTGCTGTAAAGTTTACAACTGATAGCATTGAACGTACTTATAAAGCAGGAACAGATATTAAATATGGGGTTAATTTTGAGTCCGGATTAAAGGATTTATTGAACGATATCTATGCACAAATATCTTAATGTGATAAAATTACAAACGGTTACAAAATATAATGAATACGTGAGGTTTTTTTATGTCAGGTACAGAATTCAAACAAGGCTCTGTTATATGTAGTAAGGGTGATCCTTTAGACCATCTTTTGTTTATCACAAAAGGAAGTGCTGAAGCCTCATTTAATGGCCGCACGTTCCATTTTGACCAAGGCGATGCAATTGGACTTTGCAGCCTTAGCTCAGGTAGCCATAGCTACACTTATACTGCAACTTCAGATGTTACTGTGTTTTTATACCCCTATGAAAACTTTAGAACTTTGCAAAAAATATTAAAAGAGAATGCAAATGTAGCAAATCTTTTAGTTAATTCTATGTGCCGCCAAATTTCAGATTTTTTGCAATACAGATCCCAACTTAAACAGCAAGCTGATGATGCATATAATCTCATAAATGAGGTATATCCTCAATATGAGCGTTTAAGCACCAAGTTTGCACTTGGATCCAAAAAATTAAATGGAATGGCTGAGCTTATACAAGCTTCAGAATCCGATTTGATAGAAGACTGGGTATCTGAGTACTACATGGAAATAAAAAACCTAGGCTCTGACGTACAAAAAGGTTTTTTTCGTCAACCCGGTATATCATCAGGATTTCTTCATAAAAGTGCAGAAGATTTTGTTGCAGTGTTACAGTCCTGCAAATTTTATAAAGACTACTTAGAGGATATTTCCAAAATTATAATAAATAGTGAAGGACATGATTTATTCGCACTTGTTTCTGAATTGCATTTTAGCTCTATCAACATAAGGGGCGCAGATGCAGTGGTAGAATCCCTTATGAGACGGATAGCGGGCACAATGTCCAATATGGAATTTTTTGATCGTGAATTATTTAAAGAGCGTTTTAAATCTTACAAAGAAAACGTAAGTGCTAAACGAGAAACGCAAGAAATTGTAGATGCACCGGCTACATCTAACATAAAACAAAATCTGTCGGATTCTTTAGAAGTTATCCTTGGATACTCAGAATGTTCCGAAGAAGATTGTAACAAATTTAGGCGTTTGGTATATGATTACAGATCGCTTCCGGACAAAGGAAGCTCTGATGATACTGCATATCGTTTGCGCAAACAGTTAACAGAAGCCTTCTATATAATATATCAAAGTGTGTTTATAAAAAGCCTTAAAGATCCTGCACCCACAACAATTATAAAAATGTTCCTTAACTTTGGATATGTTGATGCCGGTCTTGCAGGATATGAAAATGCTGATTATTTATATTCAATAGCTGACACATTAAAAGGTGACAAAGATAAAGGCATTTATACTATTTGCGAATGGCTGAATGCTATTTATAAAGGCGAAAAAGAGCCATGCCGCAATGACTTTGATGAAGATTACGCAGCTCATATAAATGAGATGAGAATTTCAAAAAGATTAGATGAGAAGGAAGTAAAACGCCTTTTGGCAGACCAAGAAGGCAAATTGCGTTTTGAACTGGAAAGCGTATTTCCAACTGCAAATAAAATTACGTTTGGGAGAGTAACAACATTTTGCCCTGTGTTTTCAGAATATAATGTTCAACGTTCCCTTGAAGCTTCTATGGTTACGCCAACAGCTGTCATGGGATACCTTGACGAAATTCGTAATATAGATTTTTCTGCCTATTATAGGGAAGTATTGTACTCAAAACCTGAAATTGGTATACCAAAAGAATATATCCATGTAGAAATACTGCCCGATATTATACTAATGCCAAATGCAGGTGTACGTGGAGTAATGTGGCAAGAGATAGAAGGCCGCAAGCGTACCACAGCCGCCAGAATGTTTATGCCTTTGTTCTTGATGACAGACCTTAAACAGTTGCTTATGCGTTTAACAGGAGAATTTCGCTGGGAGATGTGCAAGCGTACGCAAGGCCCCAGATGGACAGACATTACTGATCCTTCACTTACCAGCGAAATGTTTGATTATCTGCAATTTTACAGGCATAACCGTGAACTTTCAGCAGAAGTTAAGGCATCTGTTAAAACTGAACTTGTGCGAGCTAAAAATACTTATAAAACAGTATTCGTTTCCAACTATTTAGAATGGTTAATGTATGAGGCAAATGGTTCGCCCCGTTTAAATAAATATGCCCGTAGAATTTTGTTTTCCTATTGTCCTTTTACAGCCGAGATTAGGGAAAAACTTTCAACCAACCCTCAATATACTGAACTTCTTAAACGTTACGATATAAAAACACAGCAACGTACGTTACATTTGCAAAGAGTTGTCCAAAAGATTTCTCAGTTAAACAAACAAGTACCACAAGAATTGTTGGATGAACAAGTGTATGTTGAAAAATAACTAACCATTAAAAAAGCCCCCACCTCATATTAGCTATGCTTTAGTCGGGGTGGGGGCTTTCATAATCCATATACCGTAAAAAATACTTCCCTTGGGAGGTTTTTTTTGGTTTATCTACCCAATGATGTTTCTCAACTTCATATATGCAAGAGTTTGGTGATTTTGTTAATTTAATTACTATTGGCTCTATTTGTTCTATTTGTTCTATTTGATATTTGTTGCCATTTTTATACGATTTTACTATTGGGACTTTGCTTTGAGGCAGGCTCATCTGATACTTTTTCATCACGCATATCTTGAGCAAGTTTTTTTGCCCTCACAATAAATTCAATTTTATCAAATTCATTTTCAAAATAGTTTAAAAGTGATATCAGCAATTTTGTGTTACTGTCAGATACTAGAATATCCTCCGATTTATTAGTTTTTGTGGATTGCGGATTCGATGGTTCTTTTTCATTAAGCAACGCACTTATTGGATCTTTAATATCTGTTTGGCATAAAAGGTAATCTGTTGATACCTTAAAGAGCCTTGCAATTTCAACAATATACTTCTTATATGATTTGGTTTTTTCTTCTCTCCAATTAAAAACCAAGTTTTTATCTGTGGCATTTATAGCCTTTATAAAGCCTTGGTCTGACATTCCGGTAGCTTCAAGTAGCTCTAAAATCCTTTGTATTGATGGATCCAAACAAACACCCCATCCCTTATATTTCGCGTATTCTAAGAAGCTATAAACACAGTTTCTTAGTTTGACGATTTCAATTAGTTCCTAAAAAATATGAAAATACCATTGACTTCATAATTTTTATGAATTATTATGCTGTTAAATATCTTTTATCCCAATAGTAAATTATATCGCAAACTGTGTTAGAAAACAAATGCCCAATGGCGAAATATGCAAAACAAAGGGAAAGACGGGAGCGAATTTAACAACCAATGAATAAAAGATATCCAACATCAAATTAACACACCAAGGAGAGATTATTATGAGAGACTATCAAGTAAAAAAGAATAACCGGTATGCATTACCCAGAACACTGTACAGACGTGTTGTGCATTTGGTTAAGGATTACGACCGCTTAAAAGATGATTACCATGATCTACTCAACAGTACTCCACCAGCATTATCTGAAACAAGTTCTTTAAAGGGTTCCTACATATCAAACCCTACAGAACGCAAAGCATTGCGATTATCTTTGATGGGAAAAGATTTAGAGGCTGTTGAACAAGCACTTATATTAATTCCGGATGAGTATAGGGAGTCGATTTTTGACCATATAAAATACTCAACACCATATCCGGATTACGCAGGCATTTCAACTTATAAGCGATGGAAGCAACTTTTTTTGTATCATGTCGCAGAAAATTTAGGGCTAATTTAAAGAAAAAAGGTCAAAAAAATAAAAGATGGGCCTTTTGGGCAAGAAAACCGTGTTATTATAGTAGTGTAAAAAATTGCGGCTACCAATTGGTGGTCGTTTTTTAATGGGTAAAATACCCAATTTTAAAGGAGGAATTTTTTATGATTTATATCCAAAGCAGGTCGCCACCCAAAAAAATTTCAAAAAAGGATCAAAAAAAGGCCCAAAAAATAAAAGATGGGCCTTTTGGGCAAGAAAACCGTGTTATTATAGTAGTGTAAAAAATTGCGGCTACCGAGTGGTGGTCGTTTTTTCATGGGTAAAATACCCAATTTTAAAGGAGGAATTTTTTATGGCTTATACGCCGAGTGGTTTGACCCCTACTTCATTTAATGAAATGCAACTTGGAGCAGGTGCATTCTTTGTAGGGATTGACAGCAGCAACATTAACGCAGATACTACTGCGGAAGAATTTGGAAGTGTTTTGCAACAAGCTCTTGAAGATGGCAAAAGTATGGGAGCAACAACAGGAGGCGGCACCTTTGTTGCAACCCCGGAAATAAGGCAAATTGAAGTTGATGGTATGGCATATCCTGTCATTGGCTCAACCGTATTTGATTCATGGGATATCCGCTTAACTACCACAATTAAAGAAATTACAAAGCAAAATTTGCAACGTGCCTTAGCTACATCAGAAACAGATCCGGCAACTGGAGCTATTCTCATCAGCAGCACTTTGTTGCCGGAGCATTATATTTCCACATTGGGCTGGGCCGGACGTTTGCTGGACGGACGTTTGATGTACATTGAGCTGCAAAACGCCTTAAATACTGTAGGCATGACACTTACCTTTGTAGATAAAGGTGAAGGTTCAATTGCTGTAGAATTCCGTGGACATCAATCTGACCTTGACAAGATGCAGTACGCACCTTGCCGCATCTTCTATTTTGAACGTAGCGACTCGCATTCAGCATTGGAGGTAGAAATAAATGATAATGTCTAAGAAAAGCGTAAAAAAATTGCGTGAAACCTTACTGGTAATTATGCCTGAGATCACAGCCATTCTTGATGATCTTACAGTAATTAATAAAATGCGTAACGGTGCAGATGAACTAAGCGATGATGAAGCAATCGACAAAGGACTTGAGATGTTTAAAGAATTTATTGATATGCTTCTTGTTCGTCAATATGATGGAATCATTAGGATACTTTCAGCTATTTATGAAATTGAGGCTAAAAAGCTGGAAGAAAAAGAATTTGGCGAAGTCATGGACATGCTGATGGAGACTTTATCCGACGAGGCATTTATGAGTTTTTTTCCGCAGTTGGGGCTATGGGGGCAGAGAACGCGGCTCGCTATATAGCAGAAGTTGAACCAATGCCTCTTTCGGCATATGTATTTTACTTGGAAAGCAAGTACAAACATGAGATTGTTCGAGATATATATCAAATGGATATGCTACGCTTTGCAGCTTTTGGGATGGTAGAAGAAAAAAACAGGCCACCAAGATATTGGGAGATGCTACGTAGTCAAGAAGCAAATGCAAAATCTGCTGAGGCTGTTACAGGAAAAAATTACGATGAACATGATATTGTCGCTATGTTTTTAGGGGAAGGAAAATTGGTGTAAAAAAGAGCCGTGCAATGGCATTTGCACAGCTCTTAAAAGTTTACGTGGTATACCTACCTAAAAGTTACAGAAGATAACCCCGATATTTGAATTTCCTGCCCGGCTTGTAGGTTAACACGTACACTTGGTACACCCATAGTAGATCCTCTGTCAGATCCCGTCAATATCTCATTTACTAAAGATCTATCATTGTATCTAACAAAGAAGTTTCCTGATTCTGTGCTATGGGTTGGGAATGCATCAAATGAACCCGCAGGAATATCAACACCAACTATCCAACGACCTGTTGTCAAAACTGTTGATTGTGTCCTTGTAGCGGGTGTAAAAAATGCGCCCCTCATACCTCTTATTTCAATTTCTTGGTTGTTTTCAAGGTCTATTGTAACGCTGGGGACGCCCGGTGTAGAGGTACCATCGTTAAGAATTTCATTAACAAAAGAACGCCCTTCGTTTCTTACAAAGAAATTACCGGAGCCTTCACCGGTAACTATATAACGTCCGGCCGGGATATCCTGTCCCACAATAAATGTTCCGGTTGACAACCTTGTGGAGTTTATAGTATCCGGTACGGGTTCCGGTATAAGGGCAATTTCAGGGGATTCTCTCTTAATCGTTAAGATGATTTGGGTGTTGTTTTGCATAAAAGTTATTTGATGTGATTCGTTATTCTGATCAATTGTGCCTCCAAAGATCTCTACGATATCGCTAAGTTGTAAAAATTCTCTGTCATCTACAACTATTGCGGTAACATCAATAAATTGACTATCTACCACTGCAAAAGCATTGGTAGGAAATGCAATTAACAGCAGAGACAGTAAAGTGGTGCTTAGGAACATTTTCTTTTTCATTTGCTTTTCTCCTTTATGAACAATGGATACGTGCGACTATAGCACACGTATAGAGGATCGTGGGTACCCCCTAACCCTGTAACTAGAATTTCCTAAGTTTTGGCCTGGGGTAAGCGATGGGTTTTTCGTTATAGTTATTTCCATCCCGCATATCTTCGGCTAAGTCCCTTAATCGGCTTATGAATTCAAGCTTGTCGAATTCATCGTCAAATTCGTCTAGCAATGATGCCAGTAGTTTCTCGTTGTTGTCCATGTATGTATCACCTACTTTATATAATGTGGATTGTGGTTGTTTACGGCATTTTTTCAAGTGATATCCGTAGTTTGGTACCGCATGATGGGCAAAACTTTGTGGTTGCGTCATTTTCTTTGCCACAGTTGCATATTTTTGTTGTTTCTTCCGGTTCCGGCTTTTTTTCGCCACACTCAGGGCAAAAGGTATTGTCGTTATTGGTGTTGCATTTATGGCATTTCCAAGTGTCGGAAGGTAAATAAAATATGGTATGTTTTGGTGAAATACTTTCCCAACCAAGATCACATTTTATGCAATAAATATGTTGCTCTAACAATAGCATCATTTCATGATTTTGTGGGCTAAATGGTTGCCA
>WQVX01000035.1 GCA_009785615.1 Defluviitaleaceae bacterium
AAACGCATAGCTTTTCATAAACCCTTCTCAAAGAGTAAGTACTAAAGCATTAGCATTAAGCACACGGCAGTATCCGGCAGGCTCAAGGCTGAAGAGGTTTAACCCCATATGTTAACGTGTAAGAGTTAAGAATGTAAGGAGTTAAGCATGAGAAGTGACAACGAACTAAATGAGATGATAGGCAACAATGTTTACATTATGAAAGAAATCAATTAAAAAAAACGTGAGTTAGACGGAAACTTGTTTCGTCAAACTCACGTTAAATATGTACTATAGGTACCATGCCAGCTTTTCAATTGCTTGATAATTAATCATTGTCTCTCCATGCTCTGTTAAATAGTATTCGCTGATAGAATTTGATACGTGCTTTTCACCGTATTCATGTAATACCATCTCGGCTTCAACTATTGCATACGTTGCGTTGGAATCTTCTTGCAATACCAAAAAGAAACGGTCATTGTATTTATATAAACGACTTTGCCCCATAAAATAGTCATGTAAGCGTTTAGATGCCAGGGTTGCGTCCTCCAATTGGTTAAAAGAAAATATTGCTATGTTTTCTTTTTCTGCCTGGGATGGCTGTTTTAAATTAGGTTCACATAATTCGCAATTTTCATATGTATCATTATTGCGAGCCTGAGTTAATGGGAAGAGTGATTTTTTTTCTTCTAAACCTCCCGCTATTTTAGTAACCACAATTACCACATGGCTTGTACCCATGGGCATAGCCTCTACCATTAAAGGGGTATTATCTGACTCAAAATTACATTCTGAGTGGGCTTGCTGCATCATTTCCTGAAACAATCGGTGTGTTTTTTCTGATCCATAAGCTAACTCAGTAATTTTGATATTACGTTCATCTAAATCAGATTTTGATAAAACAAACTTTACTTGGTTTTCGTTTATTTTTTCTATTTTCATATCTCATATCCTTTCCTTGGATCTAAGTCCCTACATGTTCAGTAATTTGATATATACAGCAATTCCGATTGACATTAACACGTTTATGCGTTGATGCTTTATAGCAAGTATAATGAAGTATGTCACAATTGTAAAGCACCTTATATTAGCACCTCATTATAATAAATGGACTTTATCAATGATTGACATAATTCAAGAGGAGTAATACAATGAATGGGTCTAAAATAAGTTGGATAATTTTGCTGTTTAGTACTACAGTTTCTTATAAGAGGGGTGAAGCGCGTAGCGCAATTAAAAATGAAAAAAGAAAGGGATATAAACAAACTGGATATAACCAAGTTAGATCTATCCAATACATTGGAATTATATAATGTAGACTTTGCCCGTAAAGCAGTAGGCAACCTCTTTGAAAATGATAACCCACAAAAAAATGAAAATTTGCAAAAAGAAATAAATTTAAATGAATTGCCGGATAATACAGCAACAAGACCTGTATTAATACCAAGGACATTTACAAAAGCTCTAATAGATGATGATTTATCAGAAGGGCCGGTTGAGCCTAAACTTCCAAAAGCAAGGGCAGTTAAAAGCAAGTATGTTTTTGTAGATGAAGAGGAAGAGGATGAATTTTCGGAATTTCGCCGAAGATATAAAGAGCGGGACAGCAGAAACATAGGCCCTCCCAAAAAAGCTGTTGTTGCTGCCACAGAGCTTAAAGAAGAAAAAGAACCTCCCAAACGAGAAGGACGTAAACGAATAGAACCTGAAGAAGAGGCATATGTAGCTGCAAGTTCATTAGGGCCGTTGCGTGTGGCTATTGTTGGCATGATGGTAGTGCTTTTGTTGATGATGGCTTATTTAGTATATCGTAATAACGAACTTAGCAACCAGCTTCAAGCTGCTAATGTTAGGCTTTACGATTTGCCCGGTTTAAACTATCAACTGGGTGTATTTAGTGGACTTGTTACAAATTATCAAAGTGAGATTGATAGGCTTAGATCTCTTGTTTACAATGGTTATCAAAATGAATCGTTAGAAAGCAGCTATTATCCTTATAACGAATATTCTGAGTATTATGCATCAGAAGATGCTCCTTCAGACGAGACACCAACAACTGCCGCATACAGAACACATACTGTAGTGGCCGGCGAAAATCTATCTCGCATAAGTACGTATTATTTTGGTGATTCCTCTCATGCTAATATCCTGCGTATAGTAGAAGCCAATAGCAATCTTCCGGATGCCGATGCTGTAATAAGCCCGGGTATGACACTTACAATACCTAACTAGTATAATCTTTAATTTTTTGCATAAGATGGTTTGTGTACAAACATAAGCACATATATAGATTGTGGAATGTATAGAAAAGGAAAATTGATTGATGAACTTGACCGGATTATCTCTCATAGATTTACGAGAAAAGGCAAAAACTCTTGGTTTAAAGGGTATTGGCAAATATAGAAAATCGGAACTTATAGCAGCCCTTGAAGAGATGCAGCATACCGAAGAACTATCCATACAGCCTAACCCTCCGGAACCGATTACATCTCCTGTTGCAACTTCGTTGCCCGAGGCTACTACGCCTCCAAAATTGGCTCCATCACCCGCAATAGTTACACCTCCAACACCCTCAAAGCCGGCCTTGTCACCGGAAGCAGTTGTAGCTTCAGAACCAGCTGCACCTTCAGAACCACCCCCCCAACCACCTGTTGCAGTTTCATCACCCATAATCACTTCGCAAAACAAATCTTCTCTTCATGGCCCGGAAGCAGAAGGTGTTTTGGAGGTATTGCCGGATGGATATGGTTTCTTGCGCGCATTTAACTTTTTACCGGGTTCAGATGATATATATCTGTCACCCTCTCAAATAAGGCGTTTTAACCTTAAAACAGGCGATAGGGTAATGGGCAGTACCCGAATAGATAAAGACGAAGATAAAAAGCAAAGTGCATTAATGTATGTAAAGCAAGTTAACGGTGATTCACCTGAAAAAGCAACACGACGCCCAAATTTTGAACAACTCACCCCCATCTACCCTTCTCAAAGAATTAGATTAGAATACAATCGGCGCGAACTTTCTACCCGTCTTATTGACCTGCTTTCTCCTGTAGGGCGAGGGCAAAGAGGAATGATAGTGTCCCCTCCTAAAGCAGGTAAAACAGTACTTTTAAAACATATCGCCAATGCAATCACTCAAAACCATCCGGATCTCCATTTGATTGTACTTTTAATTGACGAACGACCCGAAGAAGTAACTGATATGAAGCGATCTATCCAAGGTAAACATTGCGAGATAGTCCATTCAACTTTTGATGAGCAACCGGAGCATCACAAACGTTTAACAGAAATGGTACTTGAAAGAGCCAAGCGACTGGTAGAACAGGGCAAAGACCTGGTTATTTTATTGGATTCTATAACCCGATTGGCCAGGGCATATAACTTGACTATACCTCCTAGTGGACGAACATTATCCGGAGGGCTTGACCCTTCTGCATTATATATGCCGAAAAAATTCTTTGGAGCCGCTCGCAATGTAGAAAATGGTGGATCTTTAACCATTTTAGCTACTGCCTTGGTAGATACAGGCAGTAAAATGGATGATGTTATTTTTGAGGAATTTAAAGGCACAGGAAATATGGAATTGGTGCTGGATCGCCGCCTTTCAGAAAAGCGGATTTTTCCGGCTATAGACATAGTTAAATCAGGTACCAGACGTGACGATCTTTTGTTATCCGAACAGGAATTGAATGCGATGTATACCATTCGAGAAATGATAGGCCGTTTGCCCGCTGTAGAATTAACAGAGCAAGTAACAGATATATTATCTAAATCCCGAGATAACATAGAGTTTGTTAGAAGTATTTCAGGACTGTTTAAAGATGCAGGTAAGTAAATCAATGTCCAAAGACAACAAAAAAAGTGGCTGAAAATGATAGCCACTTTTTTTGTTCAATGTCTCACCGGATTGAATACAGCTTCTTATGTTTAGGCGTTATCCACACGCTACTTTTTTATGATTTTTTTGGTACAGCAATGCACATTGTATCATACCATGAAAAGAAATGCCTAAAATACAAATCATAGCCGTTGTTGCTAAGCTCCGCTATCACAAGAGGTACTTCCCAGTAATCTTCAATTCGATGATAAGCACTTATTGATAATTTAGGCATATGCTTTTGAATCAAATTTTTAGCCCCTCGTAAAGCTGATACTTCTGCGCCTTCTATATCCATGCGAATATATGTTGGGGTTTCCTTACCCGGTTTTGAAAAAAACGTATCTAATGAAACAGACGGAACTTCTGTACCGCCACTATCTGATTCGTTAATTTTAGCATCAAATCCTGTAGACGTTTCGCCGAATCTAAGTACTCCATCAATATCACAAACAGCCGATTGCACTATCTCAACTTTGCTGTTATTTTTAAAAAGTTGTGTTGTTATCAAAAATTCAACGTCGCCGGGCTCAAAAGCATATATTTTCTTAAAGTTGTTATTATATTCACTTATAAGTTTTTGTATACTGGAGCCTTCGTAGGCACCACATTCAACAAACACTCCATCCTCTTCTTTTTCAGCAATATCAGAAGGGATTGATGCCACATACGGTTGCCTGTGTGACTCTAACCTTGCCCAATTTCCGTTCCCCCATGCATCAAGTGCTGCATCAAAAATCTCAACTGATTTTTGATCTTTAAATAATTTTCCGGCAGCATCTATTTTTGCAGAGTTCTCTTTTATGATTTCTTTGTAACTTTCTTTTCTTGAAAGATGCCATTCCATATAGGACATTTCTATTCCATGGTTCATCGTATGAGGATAGCGTATATTAGTAAAACCAAAACTGCGTAGCTTATCGGTTATCGCATATTTATGAAGATGGGATACATAAACAATTGAATTGCGGCTAAAATCTTTGATTCTTTCTAAGGGAAGCACTTGGATACCTGCAATTGTTGTACATTGACTTCCTGTAGAGTCATCAAATATTGCATTAACATTAATGCCCTCTGCCAAAAGTTCCTTTAAACTACGTGCTCCATGTACATCAATTCCACAAAGTAGCACAGGCACAGAATCAGAATTGCGATAGTTATACTCCGGCCAATCCCATTTGAATTCATTTAATTTTGGGCGAATAATTTTTTGACCGGGTACACCAATTTCATTGAGAAGTGTATCACATATTTCTTGTTCAGATGCTGCAACTCGTGTGCTTACAACACAATAATCGTACTCAGAAAAAGCTTTAAGGGAATCAGAACCCTTAACTTCTATCCCTTCCCAAGTTTGTAGTTCTTCGTGTCTCTTATCGACCACCCAGAGTATTTGACAGTATTGTGTGTTTTGAACCTGCTTTATAAAATTTTGACCATCCGGCCCTGCACCATAAATAACAACTTTTGCGCCACGTTCTACTTGTCCAAAAGGGAAAATCTTATACTTCATACATAATCTCTCCTAATTGTCTTTATATATTTACAATTATTCATCTGTATAGCGCATGGAAGTTGCAGTTTCAAAAAATTCTGAGCAAGTTAACATAAATTTTTTATTAAAATCATCCAGCGATTCAAACGATTTAATAAAATATTGTTTGTAGTCTTTTTCTAAATCTCCCCAGAAAGGTAGATTTTTCATAAAATGTTGACGCAAATAACGCTTACGACGGCTGGATAATCCCTCTACACAATTAGTAAGGATAGCGATAGCTTCATCAAAAATGTTATCATCGTTATAATCATTTTCATCAACACTAGGTAAACCAAAATATTCTAGCCCGGAATCATAAAATAGCTTGTCCAATTCGCTTTCTTCATACTCATCATAGTTAGGCGTTTCGTCCTCATGCAGCATATCTACAAGGGCACCCAAACTTTTATTTATAGCAGCTTCCAAAGTTTCGGAATCTTTTTCTATCCATAATTTAAGGTCTGCAATGGAATTTTCATCACCATATTGTTGCAAAATCAAGGCGGCTGATACTGCATCAAACAAAAGAAGAATTGTAGTAACAGCGACCTCTATCTTATCGTCAAAATTGCTTAAAATATCCATATATTCTTTTAATTTTTCTACATCATCATTTGTATCCATTTGCCAATATTTATCTAATTCTTGTTTAATAACCATACAACTTGCCGGCAATTTTATGTGGGAATCGTTAATCATGCTGCTTAGTTTTTTCCAGTTAGCTAAGAGTCGTTTAAGTGTATCATGTTCACGGTCATAAGAGTCAATTTTTTGTAAAGACGCCAATATAGCATCATGATAAGCTTGAGTTGTCATTCTTAAAGGGATTAATGAAATAAATTCTTGTTTTAAGCTATAAGCTAAGTCCTTTTCTCCGGTTTCTTTCTCCAATTCATTAACGAAACGATCAAAATAGTCATAAAAATCACGAGCACCGGGGATGTCTATAGGCGTATCATTAGCCCGATACAGTAAAAGATGGTGGAAATTCCAGTCAAACACCAATCCAAAAAATTGAGTTATCGTGTGCATTCCCTTTATTTCATCTATAAGGATTTCACGAAAATTTTTAAGCTCTTCTACAGAGATTGGGTTCTCTATAAAATTTACAAGTCTATCATGGATTGGGGATAATGAAGATAGGATATCAAGATCAAAGTCTTTTATTGGCAATTCTGAATAAGTACGAGCAAAAAGTTGTATAGTTGCTTGTACCTTAATATTTACATTTTCTGGTTCCATTGGATTTCCTTTCTCTTTTACAAAATATTAAAACGCTGACATTACCAGTCTACGCAAGAGGTATATTAATTGAATTTACTATATTAGGCAAATTATAGTGTATCTTGGCTTAATAATCAAGTAAACTCACGTTATGCAACAGGAGAATTTTGGATAGATTTAATTTTTTGACACAAAATGTGATAGGCAGTTAATAGATTGGAGGCCATACGCATACTAAATGTATTGCATAGCTTTTTTGCAATTCTATTATCCTGACTTTGGTGAATATCAAGTAACCACATAAAATCACTCATAGCAGATTCATAGGTTTTACGATCTTCTTTGTTAAGTTGCCCATATCGAGGTAATAACCCTTCCAAATATATTGTTGCCATCCATTGATGGATGATTGCAGTATAATCCGGATACACAAGCTCTGCGGGGCCTGTCCATCTTGATAAAATTAGTAAAAGCCTTCCGAAGTCCTCATCAATAATTTTTTTAGAAAATGTTTCATTAATCAATGAATTATAACAAGGAAAATTTGCTTCGCCAAAAGTTTCCGCATTAAGATAAAGTTTCATACAAAAATCAACAATTTCCCATGTATCATCTTCCGCAAATTGAATGTTATTATCAAACAACACTCCGCGACGAATAAGCTTGTTCCAAAGATGAATTGGTAATTTTTCTCCAAGTTTATATAAAACACGGCTTTTATGTTTATTTTCATATAATTTAGGATTTTGCTCTGTTTCAGATATAGATTGATCCGAAAGCGGGGGGGCTTTAGCTTGTAATAAATCCTCTTCCATTAACATAGAATATTCATCGTCCGAGAGAACATCCTCCAAATCAAGCTCTTCAATTGCTAAATCGCTTTCCTCCAAATCAAGCTCTTCAACTGCTGAATCGTTTTCCTCCAAGTTAAGCTCTTCAACTGCTGAATCGCTTTCTTCCAAGTTAAGCTCTTCAATTGCTAAATCGCTTTCTTCCAAGTTAAGCTCTTCAATTGCTGAATCGCTTTCTTCCGGCTTAGAATCTACAACCTCAAAACGTTTATCTTCTACATTGTCCTGTTCAAAATCCATAACTATGGAAGAGTCCAATTCCATCACAAGATCTTTTGTGACAGAACCATCCTCTCCCGGCACATAATTTACCGCAGGCAAAAAAATAACATCAAGGTTTTTAGCAAGAAGCTCATAAAGCTTACATAATACATCTTCTTCTAAATAACCATTACCTTCCATTAAAAGCACATAACGACCCGTTGCTTCATCAATACCTTTATTCCAGGCTATTCCTTTGACTCCATGATCAATATGTATGACCAGCACACGACTATCTTTTTCTCTATAAGCTTCACACAAGGCTGTTAATCCGGTTGAAGAACCGTTATTTACGATAATTAGCTCAAAATTTGTAAACTTTTGAGCTAAAATGCTATTTATACAGTGGGTTATTGTATCTTCATTATCATAAACAGTAACTATTATGCTTATTGCACATTTAGATATAGCCATAGATACTCCACCTTTCTTATCACTTGTTATCCGGCATTAATCGTGACAAATTCGCCATTATTTTCTTTTCTCCTACTTTATCAAAGAGAACTGTCACTTCATAATCGGCACCTCCCGGATTAATAGCTGTTATTACACCACTTCCATATTTCATTTGCCTTACTCTATCGCCTATAGCAAATTCTAAAGGCTTGTTTTTGGGGATTGGTATTTCTTGCCGATAAGGATTAATGCGTTTTTCAACCGGTTTTTGACGTGGGCTGATGGGAGTATGAGCTTTACGTATAGCTGTCCCGGTTGTATTTACATTTTCATAATTTTCTCTGGGAATTTCCTTCAAAAACCGACTTACAGAGTTATTAACTTCTCTGCCATACTGCATACGGCGTACTGACCAGGTTAAATATAACATTTGTTTAGCCCTTGTTATACCAACATAGCAAAGACGGCGTTCTTCTTCCAATTCTTTAATATCGCCACCGGTAACAACTCGATAAGACGGAAATATGTTTTCCTCAAATCCCACTATAAACACTCTTGAAAATTCTAATCCTTTAGCACTGTGCAAGGTCATCAACGAAACGGTTTCAGATCCTTCGTCATAATTATCAATATCTGCAACCAAAGCTACCTCTTCTAAAAATGCCGACAGGCTTCTATCTTGATCTTCTGCTTTGGAAGCTTCAAATTCATAAGCTTTAGCAACTAATTCTTGCACGTTAGCTATGCGGTTATCTGCTTCAGGAGTATCATCATCTAAGCTTAACAGATATCCGGTATCATCCAGGATTTTTTGTAGTAATACTGTTACACTATTATTTAAAGCGAAGTTTGAAAAGCCCTCCATCAAATTGTAAAATTTAGTTAAAGAAGTGGCTGTTTTTGCTGAAATCCCCGGAATATCTTTAGCATCTTCTAAAGCAACAGAAAGGGACAGATTCATTTGTGTGCCATACTCTATAACCCGCTCCAGGGTTTTGTTTCCTATCCCTCGTTTTGGAACATTAATGATACGACCCCAGGAAAGATCATCAAAGGGATTATTTATTGCCTTTAGATAAGCAAGTACGTCTCTAATTTCCATGCGTTCATAGAAGCGGACACCACCATATAAACGGTAAGGAAGCCCTGCCATTACAAAACGATCTTCTATTGCACGGGATTGTGCATTGTTACGATATAATACCCCAAAATCGCTGTATTTAGCACCATTGTCTAAAGACTCTTTGATGGTGGATGCTATAAAATCAGCTTCATCACTTTCGCTTGAAGCTTTAAAAATTTTAATTTTTTCACCCGAGCCTTTATCAGTCCATAAGGATTTATCAGACCGATTATAATTGTACTTTATAACTTCGTTGGCAGCATCTAAAATTGTTTGGGTAGAGCGGTAATTTTGTTCTAGTTTTACGATATGTGCTTTAGAAAAATCTCGTTCAAAATTTAAAATATTTTGAATATTAGCTCCTCGCCAAGCATAAATACTTTGATCGTCATCACCAACTACACATAAATTTTGTTTTCTTCCTGCCAGCAATAAAATAAGCCTATACTGTGCATTATTAGTATCTTGATACTCATCTACCATTATATATTGGAACCGATTTTGATATTTTTCAAGGATCTCCGGGCGGTTTTCAAAAATTTCTACTGTACGGAAGATGATATCGTCAAAATCCAGGGCATTATTGTTTACTAATTTTTTTTGGTAAAGATGATAAACTTCAGCAACATTGCTCATCCTAAAGTCACCTGCAAATTCATTTGCAAAGGCTTGAGGGGTAATTAATTCATTTTTTTGCGTACTGATGATATTAGCCACATAGCGCACAGGGTAGTCTTTGTCACTAAGGTTTAATTCTTGTATACAATCTTTAATAAGGCGATCAGCATCACCCATGTCAAAAATAGAAAAACGGCTGTTGTAACTGCCACCAACAGTATCCAGTTGCCGGCGTAAAATACGTATACATGTAGAATGAAATGTGGCTACCCAACAATTTGTAGCCTTTGTAGAAATAGCAAGAACTCTTTCACGCATTTCTTTTGCAGCCTTGTTTGTAAAAGTTATAGCTAAAATGTGATGTGCTTCTACGCCTGACTCTATCAAATGAGCCATTCTATAGGTAAGAACTCTGGTTTTGCCGGAGCCGGCACCGGCAAAAATTAAAAGCGGCCCTTTTGTATGCAAAACTGCTTCTTGCTGTGCCGGATTGAGGCTGTTTAAATCGAGGCTATTTGAAAAGTTATCCATTTTTCTTTCCTTTCGTATAGGAGGGGTGAAATTAATAGTTAGTATAAAAATCAAACTGCTATAGTAGATTAATAAAGTGATGTATGTCCGTATTAACTATCAACGTGCTATCTATACCGGATTTTTTAATTAAGGCTTTGGCATGTTTAAAACGTCCAACATCCCTTGCTTTATGAGCATCACTGCCTACTATTACAGCAACATTATGCTTTTTGCAATGCGCAAGAATTTCTTTTATGGTAATGCCACCGTCATAACGGCGAGTTCCCGGAATAAGAGAGGAGTTGTTAATTTCAATTAACGTTTTGGTAGTTTTAGCGGCGGCTACAATGGGTTCTACATTAATAGGGACATTGTGGTCTCCTAAATGCCCAATTATATTAACATGCGGGTTTTCCATTGCACCAATGATTGCATTAGTATTTGCTTCTGCATTCCCCGGGTTAAATACGCCGGTATGGATACTTGCAATCACGTAGTCCAGGGCGTTAAGAAGGTTTGCCGGTATATCTAATCCGCCTCTTTTGTTTATAATATTGGCTTCTACACCCTTTAGCCAAGGCATACCATTTATTGTGTGTGGAAGTTTTAACATATTTTTAAAATGATAAAGAGGGCAACCATCCGGCATAGCCGGGCCATGTTCGCTTATACCAACTAATTTTAAGCCAATTTCTTTAGCTCGTACCAGGTTTTCTTCTAAAGTACTTTGTGCATGGCTACTGGCCAGGGTGTGACAATGCATGTCTAAAATAAATTGCAAAAAATCACCTCCAAATTTTGAGCCATGCAAAAAAATATTATCATATATAGATTATATCAGGAATAGACAAAAAATCTCTACTATGTTCAATCTTTGTGATATATTACCTGTGTACATGCATGGGTTTGATAGATATAATAAGATCGGGATATAAATAGGAGTGTTCCAAAAAAAGGGGGGGCCCTATGAAGATTTTTTTAGAAAAAACAACCGCACATGAAGCATTGGACGAAGTCCTTTGTAATCTTTGCGGAAGCCAGATAAAGAAGAATGCCTTTGGATACTTTGAAGATTATCTTTCTGTAACCAAGACATGGGGATATGGGTCGCCGGCTGATGGTGAAACCCACTCATTTGATTTGTGTTACGACTGCTATGCCGACATTGTAAAACGGTTTCAAATTCCGCCTCGTATCTTAATGGGCATGTATGATAAGGAATACGCTCAATAGTATATAGATATCCCAATCATAAAAGACGCTTCCTTGATTTTTAGGAGCGTCTTTTTTATAGCGGTACTTCCATTGTATTACTCAAAGAAAAATAAGTCCTCAAACTTTTTATCCAAGGCAATACATAGGATAAGTGCCAACTTTGCGGTAGGGCAAAATTGCCCTGTTTCTATAGAACTGATGGTGTTTCGTGATACTCCAACTATTTCAGCCAAAGCTGCTTGTGAAAGGTCTTTTTCTGCCCTTGCCACTTTTAGCTTATTTTTTAGTATGATGTCACCTTTCACAGTTGCCACCATTGCCACCCTTGAGATATCCACCATCCTTGACTTGCTGCGATAAATTCTACAACAAAATAAATAGTCATCACAACACTAAAAACCGTCCAAGCTAAATTAGATTTGCTTTTTGAAAAAAGATAGACGGTAAGGGACTGGCCAAACACATATGCGAATGTAATCGCGCCTATAGCCATTAGGGTAACAATTTCACCTGTCAATAAAGAAAAGATGATAATTGGAAGCCCAATTACTAAAGATGAAACATATTCGCCTAATCTACTCCCTTTCGATTTGGCATTATCCATCCCTTCATCTTTATTGGATTGTCTGACTTTTGCCAAAATTTCATTTTTGCGGCTGTCGTTACTATTTTCCATTGAATTGCTCATAGAAACACCTCCAAGTATTCTGTTATTTTTGACAAGTATTATTGTCAATTTAAATATAGCATATGACAAGTTAACTTGTCAATAATTTTTATTATAGCTTTTGTCTTATGAAAAAGTTATGGAGCAAGAGACAGATGATTATCTATCAAGATAAAAAAAGAGCCTGATGCTAAATAAGCACAGACTCTTTTTTTAATATAAAACTGCGTCCAACCGGTAAATCAAGCTTAAATACTTATCTTGTGGTGAAAATTTGGATTACATTGTTAGCATCTCTATGAGTTCTGGCACCAATGCTTTCTAAAATTTCAACAAATGGAACCATTAAATAGCCGTTAATGAGAGTAGCCGGAGCCGGAAGGCTGTGATTTATGCCATTTACTGTAAATATGCGGCTTCCCTCGGTTACTACAATAACTATATTTCCACGTCTAAGGGTAGCAATTTGCTCTGTTGCATTCCAATCAACTGAAAATTCTATGGCTCTAAATACCTCTGACACAGGAATTAAAGATACTCCTTGAGATATTACAGCAGGTTGACCACTTAAAGGTAGTGGCCTGCCGTTAATGTTAACAGTCAAAGGTATAGTTGCCGGCTGAACATTAGCAGGCGGAGCCGGTGGAGCCATTGGTGTTAATATCGGTGGCTGAACCGGCAAAGCAGGAGCCGGTGGGGCTTGTGGAGGTGGTGGCAGTGTGCCCGGTGGTAAAGCCGGTGTTATTGGGGCGGGAGTATGCGGAGCGTGTGGCGCGTGTGGCCAGTTTGGATCCCAAGGTCTATCACGATCCCAGTCCCAATCCCAAGGTCTGTCCCGGTTCCTATTATCAAAGTCAGCCCATACAGTAACATTGCGGTCAGGCATTGTAAAAGTAGTTTCTGTTCTAAATTCGTGCTGGGTATCGCCCCAACTGTATCTCCAGCGGTCAAAGTCAAAATCACGATTTGGTCTTGCGGAAATTGTTATCCGCTCGCCATAGTAAAACTCTCCTGTTCTGGTTGCGCCATAGCTGCTACCATCCAAGGATATTTCACCGCCGGTGCTTGCACGCAAGGTTAAAGTAAACGTGTTTATGTTACCATCCCAAGTTACAAGAAAGCTTACATCAAAACTTACGGATATTCTATCACCTGTAACGCTTGATACAGTAACAGTGGCTGTATAAGGGGTGCTTCTTTCGGATAAGCCTGTTCTTGGGGCTACAGAAAAAGCATTTGCGCGATGATTGTCTGCACTTACACTTGCAATACTGCGACGGCTATCATTTACACCGCCACCACTGATACCGCCGCGTAAAATAAAGCTGTTGGCATCCGGGCCGCTTAAAGTTGCAATCAATTCGCCTGTGGAAGTATCTTCATAGTTAAATATAGCTACTTCTAACGCTGTCACTTCGCCATATCCACGGCGGCGGTCAGGGAATCTATAGAGACTTCCGATAGGAGTTTCACGATCTCTGTCATCAAGCGTTGCAAGAACTACGCCTGCACGTGTAGGAAGCCTCCAGTTGGCTGTCACTGTTACATTTCCTGCCGGCATTGTAAATGTTGCATTTGGGCTGTTGATATTGGAAAGTGTTACACCACCTACATTAACAGTCCAATTGTTAAAAAGGTATCCGGCTCTTGCCCCTGCACGGATGGTAACAAGTTGGTATTGATCATATCTTCCTGCTCCGGATTGGTCAAAAGCTGTACCTACCGGCAATTCACTGCCATGTACTATTACTTCAAAAGCCGGTAGATCTGTAACAGATCTCCAAGTGGCAACAACTGTTACATTGCTTGCGGGCATTGTAAAGTATGTGGTTGTAAAACTAGGATTGGCAAGAGGTACAGCCGGGGATGCAGTCCATCCTTCAAAAGTATATCCGTCTCTTGTTCCTGCACGGATAGCAACTGTATCACCTTGTCTGTAAGTTCCCTGTCCGGATTGATTTGTAGCATTGCCCGGTGGCAATTGGCTACCTGTTATAGAAACAGTAAAGATTGACGGATCTGCATCCTGCCAAACTGCTTCTACGGCTACGGGAACATTAGGCATTGTAAAAGTTGTTACTGCGTTATTTGCGTCTGCAAGAGTAACACCACCGGCAATAACTCTCCAATGGTAGAAAGTACGGCCTTGGACCGGGCTTGTTCCTGCACGAATGGTAACAGTAGATCCGGGTGCATGAAGCCCTTCACCGGACTGATTGTTTCCTGTTCCGGCAGGTAGAGTACTTCCTGCAACTGTTACTTGAGGGTTAGGCTCTATTGGTGGAGGCTCAGCTCCTCTTTGTGCCCAAAAAGTAAAGCCTCTTTGCTTAACATTGTTAACAACATGCCCGCCTACTTCATCAAAGTAATTTGCCCAACCTCTAACATCATCGGGGTCTGTCATATCATTGCCATTAACAAAAAGAAAAAGATTTTCAATATCAGAATCTAATGCGTTTCTTACATCTAAGTCTGTCAGATAATTACCTGCAAGATGAATAAAAGCCAAATTTCCGCTTTGAGGCAATACAACATTTTCAAGTTGGTTATTATTTGCCCGTATTGATGTTAATAAAGTATTGCTGCTCAAATCTAGTTCTGTTATTTGAGTTTGTGTTACTTCAAAAAGCACCAAACCTGTAAAATATTCTATTCCATCAAGGTTTGTTATGTTGCCGCTTGATGCTAAACTTCCATCAATAGCAAAGCTTTCTATTTCTTCAACATGAGAAGTGAAAATTGGCCCGGTATTAGGCACCTCAGGTAGTGATCTCACTGCGCTTAAAAAGTACTCGCAAGTAAAAGCATCGGTGATATCTTCACCGGTGGGATCCTCATCATCATTTTCTTCAAATGGATAAGGAATTAAATCTTCGGCTATGTAGGGGTAGTCTAATCCCGGATCATATGCCAAAACCTCTACAGTTGATGTTGCAAAAACGGAAAAAATCATGACCGCAGATAATAAATATGCAAACAGTCTGTTTTTTCTTCTAGTCATACTCACTCTCCTAACTTTATGATTAAATTTTGTTCCCAGCTTATGTTTTTTATCAAAATTGAATAAACCGATTTCACCTCCTTATTGATAATCTAAGTATAGCATATAACCACCACAGAATGCACTAGTGTAGGCATTATTTCAATAAATTGTATCTCTTGCACTTTACCTCCTAATTTTTCAATAGTGGGCAAAGATGCCTTTACTTCTTCGTGTACGTTAGGGCCTTTCATGGCTAAAAAAAGCCCGCCCGGCTTTACAAAGGGCAGGCACCAAGTACAAAGTTTATCCAGTCCGGCAACTGCACGAGCAGTGCAGATATCATAACTAGCCCGATAATTTTCTTTTTTAGCTAAATCTTCCGCTCGGGCATGAATGCATTCTACATCGTTTAAGCCCAAGCGATTGACGGTATCTTCTAAGAAGAATATCCGCTTGCGTAATGAATCCAGCAATGTCATAGAGATATCCGGCCGCATAATTTTTAAGGGGATACCCGGGAAGCCTGCCCCTGATCCAATATCTATAAGCTTGATTGGATTGATTTGAGTTTTGGGCAACCATGGCAATAGGGTTAGACTGTCTTCAAAGTGCTTATACCATATTTCTTTATCATCAGTTATGGCTGTAAGATTCATCTTTTTATTCCAGTCTAACAAATTTTCTTTAAATTGATCAAACTGTTCTTTTTGAGAGGTTGTCATTCTTTTTCTACTCCGTATATCTTCCATTGTCCAAATTGGTCAGGTTCTTTAATCATATGAAGATGTAAAATACAATTTTGATTATTCAGCAAAATATAACGTGTTTTTATCCCTTTAATTTTAGAGCCGGAGGCTTTTTTTAGGCTGACTATTGGCGGTGTACACTGTCCTACTATATTGCGCAGAGCATCCAAGTCTACAGAACCATTTTTACTAAGGAATGCCCGTGCCTGTTCGAGGTCTGATGCTACTGCTCGCAGAAACATAGAAGCTACACCTTCTTCATTAAGCAAATGAAAAAAGTGGGGTCGTGTAAAAGAAAACTCTCCGCAAATGGAACCCTTAAAGCTTTTTGAGGCAGGAATAAAAACAAACTTACTATTTAAAGGCAAAAAAAAGGATTGCACCGCGATTCCTCCATCTATATTTTAATCACTTGTTGAAATCGCCGCTTGCCTTGGTAAGTAAGTTGCAACCAACCCAAGGCAAGAGCTATACCAGAAAGCGATAACATAAATTTTGCGAGAGTCGGCATCGTTAAGCGGCATATGCTTTCAGTTTTTTGGTATATGTATGAGGGATCATGCAATCTTTTTATATAGTATGCAGATCTCCCTTTAATTGTTTTAGATACACCAGCAGCACATTGATATCTGCCGGGGATACTCCTGATACTCTGGAGGCTTGTCCAATATTTTCAGGCAAAAGAGCTGCCAATTTTTGCCTGGCTTCTATTCTCATACCTGATATATCTTCATATTTGATATTTTTCGGAATATCCTGTTGTTCCAATTTTCTAAAATTAGCAACTTGGGACATTTGCATTTGGATGTAGCCTTCATATTTAATTTGAATGTTTACTTGCTCTTGCCAAAATTTAAAGTTAAGGAAAAACCCCGACGGTGGTGCCCCAAATTTTAGCGCGGGATCCAATATATCTTTCTGCAACTCAATTAATTGTTGATAGTTTAATTCCGGTCGCTTAACCAAATCAGACAGCTTTGTGCCTGTAGTTAATGGGGTGCTGTTATTTTCTGTTAGTAAGGCGTTTAATGCTGCGCTTGGAGCTATATTTATTTCTTTTGCTCTTGAAACTTCTTTTTCAATCCAATCCCTTTTTGAGACAAAGTACTGATACCGCTCTTCTGAGATCAAACCGGCTTGATAGCCTAGTTCTGTTAAGCGCAGGTCTGCATTGTCTTGTCTTAATAACAAGCGATACTCTGCCCGACTGGTCATCATTCGGTAAGGTTCCGGTGTACCCTTGGTAACAAGATCATCTATCAGCACACCAATATAGCCTGTCCCGCGGTCAATTATTAAAGGAGGCTTGCTTTGAAGTTTAAGGGCAGCATTGATACCTGCCATTAGCCCTTGTGCGGCTGCTTCTTCGTAGCCCGAAGTACCGTTTACTTGTCCTGCAAAATATAGCCCATTTATTGCCTTGGCTTCTAAGGTTAAAGTTAAATTTGTAGTGTCAATGCAATCATATTCTATAGCGTAGCCATTGCGCATGATATGACAGTTTTCCAAGCCGGGTACAGTGCGGTACATAGCAACTTGTACATCTTCAGGCAATGATGTAGACAAGCCTTGGATATACATTTCTGCTGTATCTGCGCCTTCGGGTTCGATAAACACAGGGTGGCGATCTTTATCAGCAAAGCGAGAAATTTTATCTTCTATAGAAGGACAATATCTGGTTCCTACGCCTTCAATTATCCCCGCATACATAGGTGAGCGGTGGAGATTGGCAGCAATTATTTTATGAGTTTCTTCATTAGTATAGGTAAGGTGGCAAGTTATTTGTGGGATTTGTACCGATATTGCCGGTGTCTCAAAAGAAAATTGCACTACCGGGACATCACCGGGCTGAGGAGCAGTACGGCTAAAGTCAATGCTATCACGGTGAACCCTGGCGGGAGTTCCGGTTTTAAAACGCATTACTTTAAAGCCTAAGTCAGCTATAACAGAAGTTAAGCGTTGCGATGCTCTCATTCCACCCGGGCCGCTTTGTATGATAGTATCTCCACATAAGCAACGGGAATTTAGGTAAGTTCCGGCACATACAATAACTGCATCACAAAAATAGCTTGTGCCAAACTCTGTATGAACACCTGTTACTTTTCCATTTTGCGTTAGTATGTCTATAACTTCCCCTTGACGTATTGTTAAATTGGGGGTGTTTTCTAATACTTGCTTCATTACTTGAGAATACTTGCTTTTGTCAGCTTGGGCACGCAAAGAATAAACTGCCGGACCTTTACTTAGGTTAAGCATTCTGCTTTGCAAAAATGTTTTATCTATAACTTTACCCATTTGTCCGCCTAAAGCATCTATCTCGCGGACTAAATGACCTTTTGCACTGCCACCTATGCAAGGGTTACAGTGCATCATAGCGATACTATTTAAATCAAGAGCAAGGAGCAGAGTTTTCATGCCCATGTGTGCTGAAGCTAAAGCCGCTTCGCAACCTGCATGTCCTCCTCCTATTACTACTATCCGGTAATTGTTATGTGATTTATCCATGTTATGCACTATTGAACCTTTCTTGTAAATTGCAATATTAAAATATATGTGAAAAAATATATTGAAATTTAGCAAAGTTCGTGCTAATATCCAAGTGTAATAAGTGCAGTAAAATGTAACAAAGAACCAAAATGCAACAAAGCTTTACAGATTTACAGAGAGAGCCACAGCGTTTGGAAGGTGTTTGGCGACACCAACCAACGCTTGCAGGGATGATAAGAGCCATCATCCACAACAAACACAGGAAGCCTGTCGCTGTAGCAATAGGTATTATACTCTGTTTCCGCTTGTAATACAATTAACACGCAAAAAGGCGGCGGATGGATAGGGCGTAGTATGATATTGTGCGGTTTATTTACGGGTGTACCTGTTGTTTACCGTCCTTCTACATATGCTTTCGTTTTAATTGGGCGCGTGGGTGATTTCAGCCGAAAGGCCGGCGTCCCTGCGTGCCTTTTTGCGTATAAAAAATGTGCCGGAAAGGAGAACATTACCCACTAAAATTTGAAAATGAAAATGATGATGAGTGTGATTAAAACAGGATTTTCCTATTGAAACCACGTGCGCAACCGGTCTCATTTTGTCACCGGTTGAAGTCAAATTTTGGCGCAAATAAAAAGACGCTTCTGAACTTTAGGAGCGTCTTTTTTAAATTAGGGTTTTGGTACAGATCTATTAAAGACCCGGTCTTTTGTTTTTTCAAATACAATCACATTATATAGCAGAATGAGTAAAGCAAGCGATTGAGCAAGTTGGGATAACACATATTGCCCCTAACGGATTACCTTCAAAACCGCCAAATTCGTTATCAACAATACCGGTACTGGTCACAAAATCGGTACAAACACTACCAATTGGACATGCTGGTGGTGCGCCAATATCAGCAAGTAAACGCACACAATTACAATCAACTGTTAAAAGTACCCCGGTAAAGCCATTGCCTGACAAACCACCACTAGTAGTAAAAATAGTTACTGTTTGCCCGATATATCTACACATGCTTTCTACTAAGCAAGTAACATAGCTTTCCATTGATTCCTCTCCTCATTATTAAATTTTTAGTAGAAGTTGTACACTTCTAGTTTTATATTATGAGGCTTGGTTCAAAATGGTGACGGCATGTTTAAAAACATCAAACGAAAATTATCTACGGAAATTATCTATAGAAAAGATTTGATGAAAAGGTCATAGTAATGATATACTCATCTTATGAATTCATTTACTCACTTACACGTACATTCAGAATATAGTTTACTGGATGGTTCGGCTAAAATAACCGAGCTTGTTTCTCGTGCTCACGATTTGGGCATGACAAGCCTTGCCCTTACAGACCATGGTGTTATGTATGGCATTATAGACTTTTATAAAGCTGCAAAAGCCCAAGGTATAAAACCTATTTTAGGCTGTGAAGTATACGTATCGGTAGGCTCTCGACATGAAAAAACAACCGGAGCAAAAGGAAAAGATAAAAATTATACTCATTTGGTTTTGTTGGCGGAAAACGAACAAGGATATCACAATCTTATTAAACTGGTATCTTTGGGCTTTAAAGAGGGTTTTTATTATAAGCCTCGCGTAGATATAGAACTTTTGCAGCAATATCATAGTGGACTAATAGCACTTAGCGGATGTTTGGCCGGTTCTGTTTCCCGGGCAATTATGCAAGGAGACTTTAAAAAGGCCAAAGAAGAAGCCTTGCTTTTTGACGGCATTTTTGGCCGAGGAAATTTTTTCTTAGAGCTGCAAGATCATGGTCTTAATGAGCAAAAAAGTGTAAATAACGCTATTCTTAACCTCCGTGAAGAATTAAAAATACCTCTGGTAGTCACTAATGATGTTCATTACATCCGCCAAGAGGATTTTCAAGCGCATGATGTGCTTTTATGTATTCAAACTAATAAAACTATCCACGATGAAGATCGCCTTCGTTATGGTGGAGACCAGTTTTATCTAAAATCTCCAAAGGAGATGTATTCACTTTTTTCTTATGCTCAAGAACCGTCTTATATTCAAGATGCTTTAGAAAACACTCAAAAAATTGCTGATCGTTGTCATGTAGAAATCGAATTTAATCAATATAAATTGCCTAAATATCCCATATCTGAAATACAAAAACAAGTAATCGATAAATCTATCAATGACCAATCTAAAGCCATTGATCCATTTTATTACTTGCAATTTTTGTGTGAAAACGGCCTAAAAGAACGTTATGGGCAAAATGCTCATCTTCATCAAAAACGACTTCAGTTTGAACTGGATACTATCAGCAATATGGGATTTGTAGATTATTTTCTTATTGTATGGGATTTTATCAAATATGCTCGTGATAATGGAATTATAGTTGGGCCCGGGCGTGGCTCTGCGGCCGGAAGCATTGTTGCTTACTCTCTTAAAATTACAGATGTAGATCCCATCAAATTTGGCTTGATGTTTGAACGGTTTCTTAATCCCGAGCGTATTTCTATGCCGGACATTGATATTGACTTTTGCTACGAACGTCGGCAAGAAGTTATTGACTATGTTGTAAGAAAATATGGTGCCGAGCAAGTAGCACAAATTATCACTTTTGGTACTATGGCTGCCAAAGGGGCTATCCGCGATGTTGGTAGAGCCTTGGCTATGCCCTATGCTGATGTAGATCGTATAGCTAAAATGATTCCTTTTGAGCTTGGTATTACCATTTCGCGCAGTTTAGAAATAAACCCGGAGCTGAAAAAAGCTTATGCGCAAGAGAATGATACTTCTCAGCTAATTGACATGTCCTTGCGGTTGGAAGGATTAACACGTCACGCATCTACTCATGCAGCAGGAGTAATCATTTGTGATGGCCCTGTTGACAATTATGTTCCGCTTTATCAGGCCGATGATCTTATAACTACCCAATTTTCTATGAACACGCTGGAAGAGCTTGGGCTTCTTAAAATGGACTTTCTTGGTTTACGTACGCTTACAGTCATACAAAATGCAGTAAATGAAATTGAAAGAACCCATAACATAATTATTGACTGGCAACAAATTGGATATGACGATCCTAAAGTATTCCAACTAATTGCCCAAGGAAAAACAGAAGGGATATTTCAACTTGAAAGCTCCGGCATGAAATCATTTATAAAAGAGCTTCAACCGGAATCCCTTGAAGATATAATTGCAGGTATTGCTTTATATAGACCCGGGCCAATGGATTTTATCCCTAAATATGTAAAGGGTAAGCATAGTGGGGGTGATATCACATATACCCATCCTGCTTTAGAGCCAATTTTGAGTATGACTTACGGCTGTATTGTATACCAAGAACAGGTAATGCAAATTGTACGGGAATTAGCCGGTTACAGCCTTGCCCGCAGTGATCTGGTACGCCGTGCTATGTCCAAAAAAAAGGCTGATGTAATGGCTCAAGAACGTAAACATTTTATTCAAGGCTGTGTAGAGAGAAATATTCCGGAACAAGCTGCAAATCAAATTTTTGATGAAATGTCCGATTTTGCCAAATATGCTTTTAATAAATCCCATGCGGCAGCCTATGCAGTAATTGGCTACCAAACCGCTTGGCTTAAACAATACTATCCTGTAGAGTTTATGGCTGCTACCATGACATCTGTAATGGGTTCTACATCAAATGTAGTGGCGTATATACAAGTTTGTAAAAAAATGGGTATAAGCTTGCTTCCGCCGGATATTAATGAAGGCTTTGGCCATTTTAGTGTCTCTGCTAGTGATTCAGCAGAAAAAAATAATGGTATACGGTTTGGGCTTTCAGCTATAAAGAATGTGGGTAAGTCTGCAATTGATCTTTTGGTTGCAGAACGAGAGGCTAATGGCCAATATATCGGCCTGACGGACTTTATTCGTCGTATGGGTGACAATGTAAACAAGCGATTTGTAGAAGGGCTTATCAAAGCAGGTGCTTTTGACTCCCTTAGAGGAAAGAGATCTCAGTATATGGCGATACACAAAAACGTCATAGATGGCATAGCCCATGCCCGCAAACGTACTGCTGAAGGACAATTAAACTTATTTGAAATGGCTGGGCAGGAAACTCATACTGATACTGACGAATTGCCTAATATAAAGGAATTGGATGCACGTACCTTGCTAAATGACGAAAAAGAGGTACTTGGTTTATATGTTAGCGGCCACCCTCTTTCAGCATATGGTGATGTTTTAAATAAATATGCAGATACTACAAGTATTTCTCTTGCTTCTGCAAATTCAATGCAAAACGATAGGCAAAGAGCTGTTTATGGCGGCATGATAACCGCACGTACAGTAAAATACACCAGATCTTCTCAAAAACCAATGGCCTTTATCACTGTAGAAGATTTATACGGATCTTTAGAAGTAATTGTTTTTTCTCAGCTTTATGAGCGATATGGGACAAGACTTCAACCCGACCAAGTTATCATTATAGAGGGGCAACTTAGTTGCAGAGAAGATGAAGAGGCTAAGTTAATCGCAGATAATATCAAATTCTATGAAGATTTAGTTAGCAAAACATTTTGGGTAAAAATTCCAAAAAATCATTTTGATACATTGCAAATGGTAACAAATATTTTGCAAAGTCATCCCGGTAATACTCAAGTTAAAATATATGATGAAGGAAAGCAAAAAAAATTTGTGTACGAAAAAGGTGTTACTCCCAGCCTTGATCTGTTTAGTCGCCTTGAAAATTTACTGGGATCTGATACTGTTAAGCTGGTGTAATGGTTTGATTTTATGCTATATAAGAGGGGAGTATATTTATGGAAGCATCAATTATAGCAACACAAAACCCCATATTAGCAACCTTTATAAACAGCTTAACAGCATTGACCATATGTATTGTTGTTGGCTATATCAGTAGAAAAGTTAATATCTTGACTGATGAAGTTAATGCCGGGATGTCCGGTTTGCTTGTGAAAGTGACTATGCCATTTTTGGTATTTAATTCTATGATTCAGCCTTTTTCTTATGATCTTCTTATTGATAGTTTGGCAACTATAGCTATAATGGCAATAGTATATTTATTTGGTTATATTTTAGGGATGGTACTTGCCCGTATTTTGGGTGCCTCAGATGGCGAAAAGCAAGTGTGGCAATTTTCTTTGATGTTTGCAAATGTAGGATACATGGGCTTTCCTATCATATATGCAATTTATGGCAGTATAGGCTTGCTTTATACTACTATGGCCAATATAACTTTTAACATTTTGGCTTTTAGCATTGGAATATATCTTTTTAAACGAAAAAGTAGCGAAAATGTTAAAATTAACTGGAAATCTATTATTTTAAATCCGGTTTTGGCGGCTTCTTATATTGGCTTTATTTTTTTTATAGCAGGATGGCAATTACCATATGCCGTTGGAAACGGTGTTTCTTTGGTGGGTGGCATGACAATTCCTTTATCTATGATATTGGTTGGATCTATTTTAGCAAAAAGCAGATTTATAACATTGTTTACTGACTTGAAGGTAATACCGGTTATAGCTGTGCGATTATTAGTTATTCCTTTGGCTACTTTTTTTGTGTTGCGCCATTTTTTACATAATATTGTGATGTTTGAAGTTATCGTAATTCTTGCAGCAATGCCCGCGGCTAGTTTAACTGTTATTTTTGCAGAACAATTTCGTGGTGATACGGCGGCCGCTTCTAAAATAGTAGCTTTATCAAGTTTTTTGTGTTTATTGTCAATTCCGTTGGTTTCACTATTACTATATGCTAATTAGGAATTAGCATTAAAGGTGTGACATAATGACTATTTTGCTAACTGTAGCTTATGACGGTACAAATTATGCCGGTTGGCAGCGTCAAAATAATGCAATAGCAGTCCAGCAACTGCTCGAAGAGGCTTTATCATCTTTTTTTAAAAAAGAAATAAAAACTACAGCCTCTAGCCGAACAGATGCCGGAGTACATGCATTGGGACAACGAGTCGCTTTTGATGTTGACGATTTAATTATTCCGCAGGATAAAGTAGAAAAATTAGCTACAATATTAAATACTTTTTTACCTGATGACATAGTAATACAGGCTGTTAAGATAGTAGAAAGCGGATTTAACCCCCGCTTTTGTGCTAAATCCAAAACCTATTGTTATCAAATTTATAATGACTGCAATCCTAACCCTCTGTTAAACCGTTATAGTGCTTTTGAAGCTAGGGATTTAGATGTGCAAAAAATGTCCCAAGCTGCGTTGCACTTTGTAGGTACCCACAATTTTTCTGCTTTTGTGCAGCGGGGTCAAGCGCAAAGACTACAGTACGTACCATATTTGCCTGTGAAGTAAAGCAAGAAAATAATATGATACGAATGACGGTTACAGGTGATGGATTCTTATATAATATGGTACGAATTATAGCCGGAACAATATTGTATGTAGGACTCGGAAAATTACATCCTTCAGATATCCCGGCAATAATTGCTTCCGGTAATCGTTCTTGTGCCGGCAAAACTATGCCCCCGGAAGGGCTTACTTTAGTGGAGGTTATATATGATAATAAGATATAAGGTAGTACCGCCTAAACAAAAATTTATGGACTTGCCTAAAATATATATGACATACGGATCCAGACCCGTTATTGCATATGGTTGTCAAATGGTAAGGGAAACACCTATGGGCGGCTATGTGATTGCAGTGCAAAACAATGACGATGATGACACAACAAGTATAAAAGAGTATATGAGACAACTTAAAGAAAAATTTTCTGAAAAAGAGCCTATCCACTATATATGCATAAAAGAAGATGCCATTGTACACGACAATGGCCTGGGCGAAGTTAAATCATTGCCTGAAATCATGGAAAAAAAGCCCTCTAAAATGCAAAGGACTGTAGAAGGTATTCCGGATGATATCTTTGCTAAAGCATTAGCTTCAAGCCTAAAGAAAAAGTAAAATGAAATCGAAGCCGGTTAAGATGGAGAGGGATGGAATGTTTATGAAAAGAAAAAAAATTACTGTACTACTAGCAACGGTTATAGTATTAGCGTGCTTACCTACTACAATAATTGGTCAAGAAAATTTGGAAAATCCTGTGCATCCTACGTACATAACCATAGGCACCGTACGGATTTGTACATCTTTTTCTAATAGGCTTGATTTACGCTTTAGAAATTTAACAGACGAAGATATTGTGCCCTTGCGGTATATGACGAATGTGACGAGCTTGCGGCTTAGTTCTAATCAAATAAGCGATTTAACGCCACTTGCATATTTAACAAATTTAACGGAACTTTGGTTGGAGGACAACCCAATCAGCGATATAACGCCGCTGGCAGATCTGACTAATTTGACAGAACTTCGATTGAGAGAAAACCGGGTTAGTGATATAACGCCACTGGCAGGTTTGGAAAATTTGGTGCATTTAATATTGGATGGAAATCCGATTAGCGATTTAACACCGTTGGCAGGTTTGACTAATTTGGAAGTTTTGCGTTTAAGATATAACCCGGTTAATGATTTAGCACCATTGGCAGGTCTGACAAACCTAGAGCATTTAGGAATTATTCGTAGCGAGATTAGCGATTTAACACCGCTGAAGAGTTTAGAGAATTTAGAAATGTTGTTTTTGTCAGGTAATCAAATCAACGACATAGAGCCACTGGCAAGATTAACAAATTTACAGCGTTTATCACTTTTTGATAATCAAATAAGCGATATAACACCACTTATGGGATTAACAAACTTGAACTCGCTGACTTTGGACGGAAATCAAATAAATGATATAACGCCTTTGGCTGGTTTGGTTAATTTGGAATATTTGCTATTGATAGCTAACCAAATAAGTGATGTAACACCATTGGCTGGTTTAGCTAATTTGATTTGGTTGCATCTGAGTGACAACCAAATAAACGACATAAAACCTTTGGCTTATTTGGAAAATCTAATTCTTTTGGATCTTGGTCACAATGAAATAAGCGATATAACACC
>WQVX01000036.1 GCA_009785615.1 Defluviitaleaceae bacterium
AGAATTGAGTTTTTCAGACTGCAATGCATCTGCTAAATTATTTTCTAATCCTTTACCCTGTAAGGGTTCAGATTTTTTTCGTTTTTTATAGTAACCGGATGCCTCAGCCCAATTAATGTTATTAATGTCATAGCCTGAATTATATTTCAACAAACTACTTTCTAACCCTTTACACTGCAAAGGTTCGATCTTAGAAAGCAACTGAGACATTGTGTTTTTCTGTTCTTTTTCTTGTGATTTATCATACATAAAATTACCCTCCTAAATTTTATCCATATACTTGGGCTTGGGTGTAGTAACCAGAATAATTTCGATAGTTGCAACCACAGACACACTCAAAAAGGTAGGGATTACGCCTATCCCATTATCGTAAGTTTCTCTGTCGTTGATAGGAGGCTCACCACCTTCCATTATAGCAATTACCACTACATTTTTAGCTAAAGTTCTGGTATCTTTAAACACAGACATAGCTTGAAGTCCAACTACCATGTTACGAACAGAAATTACATCGCAGTCCTGCCCAGTAATTATAGGAATATTTTCTGCTGTAAATCCTGCATTTACCAAGGCATTAGTTACTCCTTGAGCTGTCGAAGCCATAACTGCATGAAGCTGCTGCCCTGTAGGACTGTAGTCCATCATGTTAATTAAGTATTTCCATACAAGCTTGTGCCGCTTCTAAAATCATCCCCTTCAATTTAGATATACAACTAATTGCACATCATTCATCTATGATTATAAGATTGAATGGATATACATGGTAACACAATATGAATTTTTTGTAAATAGTAACTTGTAATAGCAATTTGTTTTTACAAATAATTGTGCAAATTTAAAAACTAAACTAAACAAAGGAGCAAACATGAGATCTTTATACGAAGAATTAGCGCAATATGTCCCTAAACGCTTATATCCTTTTCATATGCCGGGACATAAAAATAATACAAATTTCTTGCCTCAAACTCCTTTGATGTTGCTGGATGTTACGGAATTAAACAACACTGACAATCTTCATGATCCTGAAGATTGCATAAAAGAGACGCAAAACCGCATAGCAACAATATATGGCGCGGATCAATCTTTTTTATTAGTCAATGGATCTACAACAGGAATAGTGGCAGCAATAGGATCTATTTGTGAAGAAAAAACTGAAATGATTGTTGCTCGCAATTGTCATCGTTCAGTGTACAACGGAATGGTTTTATTTGGAGTGCAGCCAATTTACTTTCATCCGGATAAAGAAAACAAAGGGCTTAAAGAGGCATTGGCTAAACATCCACAGGCTAAATCTGTGCTAGTAACCAGTCCTACTTACGAAGGTGATGTTTTAGATATAAAAGGTATAGCAAATATAGTCAATCAACATGGTCAAAATTGCGTATTAATTGTGGATGAGGCTCATGGTGCTCATTTTCCTTTTCATACAATTTTCCCAAAGGGAGCGTTATCACAAGGTGCAGATATAGTGGTGCATAGTTTTCATAAAACATTGCCTGCATTTTCTCAAAGTGCCGCAGTTCATGTAAAAGGAAATAGAGTAAACATAAATAAATTGCGTTATTATTTAACATGTATACAAACCAGTAGCCCATCGTACCTAATAATGTCTACTACAGACTATATGTTAAATACACTTCAAAAGAATCCGGTATATTTTGAAGAATATGTAGAAAGATTACTGAAATTACGTAAAGCCCTTGCAGGTAAATTACTAGAGCTACCGGGAGGTGATATCGGAAAATTAGTGCTTGCTAAGCCACTGTTACCTACAGCGTCTAATCAAGGTTTTAGCTGCTCATTGGATGATGTGCATATATGGGCAGAAGAACATGGTCTGGCCTTTGAAATGATAACTAATCAATATATACTAGCAATGACATCTGTAGCAGATACACCCCAAGGGTTTAGCCAACTTGAGAAAGCGTTTAGCAATACACAAGTAAAAGAATTGGAGCTTCTTACAGTAGGCAGTCCGCTTCCTGAGATTGTGCTTTCACCAAAAGAGGCCATGAATATAGTTATGGATAAAAAAATAAGAAAGGCAAAATTGTCTGAAAGTATAGGAGAAGTGGCAGGTAGCTTTTATGCTCCTTTTCCACCTGGAATTCCCCTTTTGGCACCGGGAGAACTGGTGACTCAATCTATAGTATCTTATATTCAAGATGATTGTGAAATAGCGGTATTATTGCTATAATAGTTTAAGGAATCATTCAATTTTGCACAACAGGGGATTTTATAAAATTAGGGAGATAAAAAATGAAATTGCTACTAAATCTTATTATATCGGCAAAAAAATATTGGACTTGGCTGGGTATATCAATTTTAGCTATAGTAGGTATGACAGCCAGCCAATTATATGCACCATTAGTTGTACGCCGGCTTACAGATATGGCGGTTAACGGAGATCCGCGGTTAGCTGAAGAAGCATTAACAATGGGGTTGCTGTTGTTTGGCTTATACATGTTGCAAGCAATATTTTCCTTTTGCCGTAGCTATTGGACTCATTATGCAGCATGGCATTTTGTAACAGATATGAGGGCAAGGGTTTACGATAAGCTTCAAGTACTTAGCATGAAATTCTATCACGACAAGCAAACGGGTCAGCTTATGTCCCGGGTTATAAATGACACAGCCGGCATTGAACTGTTGATTGCACATGTTGTACCCGATATAATAGTTAATATGGTAATTTTGATAGGCGTTGCAGCAATTTTGTTTTGGATAAATCCGTTGTTAGCAGCACTAACTCTCATTACTGCACCTTTATTGATAGCATTTTCGGTTGTTTTTGCTAAAAAAGTTTTACCTATGTTCCGTAGGGCACAGGCAATGTTAGGTGATCTTAATGCAAATGTTCAGGATAACTTATCCGGAATGAAAGAAATACAGGTTTTTAACCAGCACGAGCGTGAATCTAAAAAAGTATTAAAAAATGCTCGTGATTACGCCAATGCTATTTTAGGTGCTTTAAAATGGAGTGCAAGCTATGGTGCATCTGTTCAATTTTTAACGCATATAAGTGTGGTTGTTGTAATTGCATATGGCGGATTTTTAGTGTCTTTAGGAAGTATTCCTGTGGCAGATATAGTTGCCTTTTTGATGTACCTAGCTCTGTTTTTTCCTCCCGTAACAGCACTTGCAAGAGTTAATGAAGATTTACAAACAGCAATTGCAAGTGCAGAGCGGGTATTTGAAATATTGAATGCAGACGCAGATGTAAAAGAACATGATAATCCAGTTGAGTTGGAAACTATCAAAGGTTGTATACGCTTTGAGAATGTCTCTTTTCAATACATAGATAATGTAGGCGTTCTTAAAGATATATCCATAGATATTCAACCGGGTGAAATTGTAGCATTAGTAGGCCCTACCGGGGTAGGTAAAACTACTTTTATTAACTTAATCAATCGCTTTTATGACCCTGTTGTCGGAAATATCTATCTTGATGACCATAACTTAAAAGAGATATCGCTTAAAAGTTTAAGAGATTCCATGAGCAATGTGATACAAGATGTCTTTCTGTTTAATGATACTGTCTTTGAAAATATTGCATATGGTTGTCCAACAGCAACAAAAGAACAAGTAATTGAAGCTGCAAAGATAGCCCGAGCACATAGTTTTATTGAAGAGTTTGAACACGGATACAATACCATAATAGGAGAAAGAGGCGTACGGCTGTCCGGCGGACAAAAGCAGCGATTGTCCATAGCTAGAGCAGTTTTAAGAAATAAGCCTATTCTTATATTAGACGAAGCTACAGCTTCGGTAGATGTGGAAACAGAAAAGTTGATACAAGAGGCCATGGATGATGTAATGCAAAATAGAACCACAATTATCATTGCCCATAGGCTATCTACCATAAAAAAAGCGGATAAAATTATCGTACTCAATGATGGTGAAGTAGAGGACATAGGTACTCATGAGGAACTTGTATCCCGTGATGGATTATATGCTCATTTGAGTGAGATAAATATGAACGCCTAATGTTGAGAGGGGAACAGATTTGATGTTGCAAGATGTAATATTTGCCGCTTTATTAGCTTTTTTTCTAACATGGTTTATAAAAACAATGTTACGAGTACTTAGAGTAGTAATTACCCGATCTACAGAGTTAGGGTATAGACCCACAGACCTGGATACGGTGATGCAGCGTTGTTATACCCTATTTCCCCTTGAAAATCTAAGTTTTAAAGGGGCAACTTTTAACCGGGGTGTAGATGTGCAAGTTGTCACTACAAGAAAAAAAATTATAGAAGGTAAATTTATAGGCTACAACAAAGATAATATGGTGTGCTTTGTTACACCTAGTAGTGTGGTAGCCCATGAATTAGGCAATATTGAGGAAATGCGAATATTACGATAATTACGAAAAAGCCGAGGAATTAATGCTCCTCGGCTCTTTTTTGTTATTGCATTATTATTACATCATGCCCATTCCGCCGCCCGGAGGCATTGGAGGTTCCGGCTCTTTAATATCTGCTACAATAGCTTCAGTAGTTAATAGAGTAGAAGCTACACTGGTAGCATGTTGTAAAGCTGAACGAGTAACTTTTGTTGGATCAATGATTCCAGCATCTATCATGTTAACATATTTTTCGGTAAGAACATCAAAACCGATACCTTTATCTTGGCTTTTCAGTTTGTCAACAATAACAGATCCTTCTAACCCGGCATTGTCAACAATTTGACGCACCGGAGATTCAAGAGATTTAAGGATAATTGCAGCTCCTGTTTCCTCGTCACCTTCAAGTTGGTTAATAACATCTTGTACACTCTTAGAAGCGTGTACATAAGCAGAACCACCACCACAGATGATACCTTCCTCTACTGCTGCACGGGTTGCTGCCAAAGCATCTTCCATACGAAGTTTCTTTTCTTTAAGTTCTGTCTCAGTAGCAGCACCCACTTTAATAACTGCTACGCCACCAGCCAATTTAGCAAGACGCTCTTGCAATTTCTCTTTATCAAACTCAGATGTGGTTTCTTCTATTTGAGATTTGATTTGTCCTACACGTCCACTAATTTCTTCTTTGGAACCTGCACCATCAATAACAATTGTATTTTCTTTTTCAATCTTAACTGTTTTAGCACGGCCAAGAACTTCCAGTGTAGCTTCTTTAAGTTCTAAACCAAGTTCAGAAGAAACTACTTGACCGCCTGTAAGAATAGCGATATCTTCAAGCATAGCTTTACGACGATCGCCAAATCCCGGAGCTTTAACAGCCACACATTGGAATGTGCCACGAAGTTTGTTTACCACAAGAGTAGTAAGAGCTTCGCCTTCTACATCCTCAGCAATAATAAGCAATTTTGCGCCGGTTTGCACTACTTGTTCAAGCAAAGGCAGTATATCTTGCACATTGGAGATTTTTTTATCGGTAATCAAGATATAAGGATCATCCAACTGAGCTACCATTTTTTCCATGTCAGTTGCCATATAAGCGGAAACATATCCACGGTCAAACTGCATACCTTCCACTAATTCCAACTCTGTAAACATGGTTTTGGATTCTTCTACAGTGATAACACCATCACTAGATACTTTATCCATTGCATCTGCTACCATAGCACCTACTTCTTCAGAACCGGCAGAAATAGCCGCTACTTTAGCAATATGGTTTTTACCGTCTACTGCTTGGCTCATGCCTTTAATTGCTTCTACAGCAGCAGCAGTGGCTTTTTGCATACCATTTCGCAAGAAAATAGGGTTTGCGCCTGCTGCAATATTTTTAAGCCCTTCATGTACCATTGTTTGAGCTAATACTATAGCAGTCGTGGTTCCATCACCGGCTACATCGTTAGTTTTGGTAGCAACTTCTTTAAGAAGTTGTGCTCCCATATTTTCATAGGCATCCTCCAACTCAATTTCTTTGGCGATTGTTACACCATCGTTGGTAATTAATGGGGTGCCATATTTTTTATCTAAAACTACATTACGCCCTTTAGGGCCAATGGTCACATTTACTGTGTCAGCTAACTTGTTAACACCTGCTTCAAGTGCCGCACGTGCATCTATTGCATATTTAATTTGTTTTGCCATAATTCTCTCCCTTCCTATAGGTTTATGGTTATTCTACTACTGCCAAAATATCATTTTGTTTTACAATAATGTATTCGTTTTCTTCTAATTTAACTTCGGTTCCGGCATATTTAGAATATATAATGCGGTCACCAACTTTAACTTCCATTTTAATTTCTTTGCCATCTATCATTCCACCAGGGCCTACAGCAACTACTTCTGCCTGTTGGGGCTTTTCCTGGGACTGAGTTGGCAGTACAATACCGGATTTTGTGGTTTCTTCTGCTTCCAGTTGCTTAATAACGACCCTATCACCTAACGGTTTAAGTCTCATGAATTATTTACCTCCTTTTGGATATACAAATTTTTCATATTACTAGCACTCACCTCAAGCGAGTGCTAATCGCAAGACATAGTTTAGTGTCTGCGTTGATGATATGCAACTACGATTAGTTGGAATTTTTACCCGGAATTTTTCCGGTGAAACGATTAAGGTAACGCTTCTCATGAAATCTTTCAGATACCTTAAATATCTCGCAAATACTTCCAAATACTGCTTATGTTGACGTAGTGGCATGTAAAAGTATATAGTTATACATAGATAATTTGATTTTTACGGTCATTTGAACGTAACCGCACAACTTTAAAATATCTATTTTTCGTATCTTTCCAGCAGTTATGCAGACTTATAGCAAAATATCGGGGTTAAGGTATGGTAATAAAATATAATTGGTTTTTTTTAGCTTGCAATTTAGATTGCTTTTAAGGGAAATTTTCAGTATGATAAAGCATACACATTTTAAAATGTCAAAAACGAGACAGGGACAGGGACTTGGGACAGTAGAAGGGAAGAGCAATGGATCCGGACAGTTTATTTAGCTTACTGTTAATTGTAATGATGGTTTTATGGGGTGTTTATTTTTCAGCTTCAGAAACAGCATTTTCTGCGTTAAATCGTATTCGTATCAAAAATATGGCGGAGGAAGGTTCAAAAAGAGCAGCACTTGTACTTAAACTTCATGAAGATTTTGATAATTTACTTTCAACGTTACTTGTTTTAAACAATGTAGTAACTTTGGTAGCCGCTGCCCTTTCTACTCTATTATTTGTAAAATATTTTGGAGATATAGGTGCTACGTTGTCTACAATAGTACTTACAATAATAGTAGTGTTTTTTGGTGATATTACACCCAAAAGCTTAGCCAAAGAATCTCCGGAGAAATTTGCCATGTTTTGTGCCCCTTTGATACATGTTCTTATGATTATGAACACTCCTATTAATTTTATATTTGCTCAATGGAAAACTGTCCTTAGCCGGATATTTAACACCACTTCAGATGATCGTATGACAGAAGAAGAATTGTACTCCATTGTAGAAGAAGCTCAACACGATGGTGTTATTGATGAAAATGATAAATTGCTTATAGAAAATGCAATTGAATTTAATGAAAAAAAAGCAAGTGATATTTTAACACCACGCATAGATATTGCGGCAATAGCTGAGGATTCTACTGTAGATGAAATTGCTCAAATGTTTATAGAAACAGAATTTTCCAGATTGCCCGTTTATAGTGATACTATTGATCATATTGTTGGTGTAGTTCATATGCGAGACTTTTTTAACTACACTATCAAAAAAGAAGTTAAACCTTTGCGCGAACTTTTTTCACCCCCGCTTTTTGTAGCACCTTCAATGAAAATGAGTGACTTATTTAAAGAATTACAAGAACAAAAGAGTCATATAGCTGTTGTTACAGATGAATATGGTGGCACGGCAGGAATTATCACAATGGAAGATATTTTAGAAGAGTTGGTTGGTGATATCTGGGATGAAAGTGACGAAATAATTGTAGAATTTGAGAAAATTGGAGATAATCAATACAAGGTGATTTGCTCTGCTTATGTAAAAGATTTATTTTCGTTTTTTCAGTTGTCTGATGATACAGAGGCAGAATCTACCAGCGTAAGTGGCTGGATTATGGACATGTTAGGAAAAATGCCTGAAAAAGGGGATACATTTACATTTGAAAATTTAACTGTGATTGTACATAAGATAGAGCAAAGGCGAGTCTTAGAATGTATTATTACAGTAAATGATAAATATGAGCAAGAAAAGCAGCCGGAATTAGAATAACTAGGAAGACAAGAATAATTAAGAGGTGATCTATCTTGAATTCAACAGAGTCATCAAAAGTAGTAGGTGGCAGGGCTAATATTAAAAATAATGTTAAAGAGCAAACGCAGCATTTTTCATGGAAATTGACATTTCCACGGGATGTATTGGTAGACAACATACCCTTAGACAAAATATTCATTATCAATGAGAATATGAGGCGTATACGTTGTAAATTTGGCATATACTCGGAAGAAAATGCACTTTTAATTTCTCCCAAAACGCCTTATAGGCCGGGTCATGAATATTATTTTTGGACTAAATATGGGCGTAAAGAAATTTGCGTTGCTTTTATGGTAACAGAAAATAACCAACTTCAAACTCAAGATCAAAAAGTATCTATGCGAAAATTGAACGACCTCCTTCAACAAAAATTTGGAAAGCCTCAGCAAACTTTGAAAATTGTTGAAGTTGAATATGGCGATGATATTGAATCTGTCATTGAGGAATATGATGCTGAAAAAGTGGAAGATATATAAAATTTAAAAGAGGTGGGAACAATTAGTTTTAGATTTAAAATTGCCCTGCTTATTTCTGCAACTTTGTCTTCCTTAATTTTATTTATGTTTTCCCCCTTTTTTAATTTTACCAATATAACTGTAACCGGCAATGTGCAAATTGAAACTGAAGAAATATTAACACGGGCTAAGCTAGATTATTCTACTAATTTTTTTCTGTTTAGCCCAAATCAGGTGCGTCAAAATATAATGGAAAATCATTACATAGATCGGGTAATGTTTAGGCGGGTCTTTCCAAATACATTAATAATAACCATTCAGGAACGATTTTTAAGCGGATACATAAAATTTCTGGAAGGCGTATATCTATATATAGACGAACAGGGGCGGGTGCTTGATGTTAGACCCTACAGAGGAGAAGATCTGCCCATTATTACAGGTTTACGTTTTTCTCAATTTCATCTGGGGCAACCACTGGAGGTAGATTATCCTGATACCTTTAATACTGTAGTGATTTATGCGCAACTATTAAATCAACATAACCTTGTTGAATATGTTTCTCAGATGGATGTATCTAACCCTTCCAATACCCGAATTCGCATCTATAATATTGAAGTACAATTGGGCGACACTCAAAATGCCCATGAAAAAATTTTAACCCTTAAAGAAATTATACAAGTATGGTCTGATTTCAGAATAGAAAGAGGCGTATTGTCTTTGCAAGAAATAGCGCACCAGTATATTTTTTTGCGAATCTGACATAATGAGGGTTGATTTTCGGAAAAATTAGCTATATTATTATGAAGTAACTGTATATCATGAATGAATTAGATACGGGGGAACCTGCGTTGATAGATATAGATACTATACAAATTTCTAAGGCTAGGATAAAGGTTATAGGTGTAGGCGGTGGAGGTAATAATGCCGTAGACCGTATGATTGAGGACAAAGTAGATGATATAGAATACATCTCCGTTAATACAGACCATAAGGCATTGGGTAAATCTAAGGCTCCTACCCGTATCCAACTGGGCGAAAAACTTACCAGAGGGCTTGGTGCCGGTGGTGTGCCTGAGATTGGACGACGAGCTGCGGAAGAAAGCAAGGATATTATTGGCAGTGCTATAGATAATACTGATATGCTTTTTATTACAGCAGGTATGGGAGGCGGTACAGGAACCGGTGCCGCACCGGTTATAGCAGGTATTGCCCGTGAGATGGGTATTTTAACAGTTGGTGTAGTAACTAAACCCTTTGGGTTTGAAGGGGTACCTCGTATGCGCAATGCAGTACAAGGTATTAGCGAATTACGCAGAAATGTAGATACCTTAGTTATTATTCCTAACGAAAAGCTTTTGGATGTAGTAGATGATGATACTCCCTTGGTTGATGCTTTCCGCAAAGCTGATGAAGTTTTGCGCCAAGGTGTACAGGGGATTAGCGATTTGATTTTAAAAGATGGGCTTATAAACTTAGACTTTGCTGACGTGCGTACTGTTATGTTAGGGCAGGGTATAGCTCATATGGGTGTGGCCAAGGCTTCCGGTAAAAACAAAACCCAAATGGCGGCTGATACGGCCATTAAAAGCCCATTACTTGAAACTACAATTGCCGGGGCTAGATCGGTTATTATCAGTTTTGCCGGAGACTCTAACATTACTCTCAAAGAAATTAATGAGGCCGCTCAAACTATTTCTGATGCACTTGACCCGGAAGCAACTATTATTTTTGGTGCTACTATTAACGATGAACTTAAAGATGAGGTAATGGTTACAATTATTGCTACCGGTCTTGGAGATGATGATCTTCTTGGTGAGACTACAACTACTACCATCATTAAACCTGATATTGTACCCAACAACACAGATGGCAGTGTTGAGGAAAGTTCCGGTGAACCTCCTAAAGAGACTAAACAGAAAGATCCACTACCTCCTATACGAGAACGTGGCGATATGGAAGATAGTGCTGCTTTTGAAATTCCCATATTTCTGCAACGGAAGCGGAATAACTAGTAACTAGTATATTTTTAACAAAAAAGTCCACCCTACATTTAAACAAGTATAGGGAGGACTTTTTTAATGTTGAAAACTATCAGATTAACCTTTTTGCTATTATTTCTTGCAGTGGTACCTGTTTATGCCGCAGAAGCACCTGCTCAATCTACTCAAGCATCTCAATCTACAAAATCCGGTCAATCTATTAATATCAATGCCAAGTCGTGTTTGCTTATGGAGGCAAATACAGGCAAAATTTTATTGGAAGAAAATTCGCACCAACAACTTCCACCTGCCAGTGTTACAAAAGTAATGACCATGCTACTGATTTATGAAGCTTTAGATCAAGAGAGAATCAAGTGGGATCAAATGGTGACAACATCCGCCCATGCGGCATCTATGGGCGGCTCACAAATATTTTTAGAGCCGGAAGAGCAACAGTCTGTTAAAGATTTAGTTAAATCCATCGTTATAGCCTCTGCCAATGATGCAGCAGTGGCTATGGCCGAATTTATAGCCGGAAGTGAAGATGCTTTTGTTGAGATGATGAACAGTAAGGCGCAGGAATTAGGCATGAAAAACACCCATTTTAAGAACTCCTGCGGATTAGATGCAGAAGGACATCTTACTACTGCATACGATATTGCGCTTATGTCTCAGGAATTAATTACAAAATATCCTAAAGTTTTTGATCTCACTAAAGTGCGACTAGATAAGATAATTCACAGAACTTCTAAAGGTGAGGAGGAATTTGGTTTAACCAATACAAACCGACTTATACGAAATTATCCGGGTACTACAGGCTTAAAGACCGGATCTACGGGTAAGGCTTTATATTGCATTTCTGCCACTGCTGAAAGAGATAACATGAGTTTAATTGCGGTAGTAATGGGTGCGCCTGACCCTACTACAAGATTTGAGTCTGCTATGAAGATGTTTGACTATGGCTATGCAAACTATGCAATAATGGCGCAAGAACCTTCCGGTACACATATGGGCGATGTTACCATTTACAAGGGAAAGCAAGAGATCGCGCCTGTAGTTATACAAAAACAACAGCATGTACTTGTACCTAAAGGTAAAAATATTACTATCGAAAACCAAGTTAAGCTGATGGAAGATATAACTGCCCCGGTAGCTAAAGATACCAAAGCCGGAGAGATTATATATAACCATGAAGGTACAGAAGTAGGCCGTGGTGATTTGGTTATAAAGGATGAAATTGAAAAAGCTGAAGTACACGATATTATGAGAAGGGTATTTAGCAGGTGGTTATCAAAAAATGAACTTAGAGATCAGAGACAGCAGCCACCCGAAGATTAGGATAAGAAGCTGTATTCAACTTCTAATTATTACAGAAGATGCCTTGCAATTTTTCATAGCTAAGGCATCTTCTTTTTTACATCTTAATTTGCAGTAGCTTGACTTTTTAATGAAAATAATGTAAAGTTACATTATTAAGCAGGGCGATTAACTCAGTTGATAGAGTGCCACCTTGACGTGGTGGAAGTCGCGGGTTTAAGTCCCTCATCGCCCATAAAAACTACTATGAGAAAAACGCCAGCTAGGCGTTTTTCTTTTGCCTAAAAACAGATAGTATATCGGGAATTTCTTATATGTTGTTTTTGAAACTGCGTATAGCAGTCTTTGCGGTTTCAAATACGCCTATAGATACTCCTGTCACAAGAAATGAATTAAGAATAGTTTCTACAAATCCCACAATACTAAAAAAATTGGCCAATTCTATTTTAAATACAAACACAATCAAAAACGATAGCAACAAGGCCACCCACTTTGGGTCAGTATTAATATATTTTTTTAATATTTGCGTGAGTATTGTTACGGCTATTATCGCACCATGAAATGTTCCTAAATAATCTTGTGTTAAAAAACTGTTGATTTCAAAATAATTTAACATGTGCATAACTGCCCCTTTAGCATATCCTATATACATAATATATTTCTTATGACAAAAAAAGAACCCGGCTCAAATAATTAAGCCGGGTTTTTATATACGAGCAAACCTGTAAGCCGAGTTCTGTCGTGGACAACCATCTATCTAGGTGCTATGTTACCAAAGCACTCGTGCGATCTAACCTAAGCAGGACGGGCCGTCCCTTACAGTACCTAATAATAAGATTATCAAGACCTGCTGCTTTATTTGATCTTGCTCCGGGTGGGGTTTACATAGCCTGACAAGTCGCCATGTCAGCGGTGAGCTTTTACCTCGCCTTTCCACCCTTACCGTATAAACGGCGGTTTATTTCTGTTGCACTATCCTTGGAGTCGCCTCCACCGGGTATTATCCGGCACCCTGCCCTATGGAGCTCGGACTTTCCTCATGTTATTTATAACATGCGGCTGCCCGGCTTACTCGTAGATTTTTAAATTTAAGCTTCAGAAGCAGCTTCTTTCTCAGTTTCTGATACTACCTCTTCTGCATTGTTAACTTCTTTTGTTGCGTTAATTTCTTCCGGAGGAGCTTCTTCAGCACAAACCTTTTCTGCTGAATCTACAGGCTTATCTTCACCTTCTAAATTTTCGGGTGGAGCTTCTGTCAATTTTTTAGATAAACCAATTTTTCGGTTTTCTATATCAATATCTGTTACTTTTACAGTAATGGCTTGCCCTACAGAAAGCTCGTCTTCCGGTTTTGCAACATGATGATGTGCAATTTGTGAAACATGAACCAGTCCATCGACTCCATCTTCCAAACTAACAAATGCACCAAATGCTGCCATGCGTACTACTTTACCTTCAACAATGCTGTCAACAGGATATCTATCCATAACATTATTCCAAGGATTGTTATCAATGTCTTTTAATGTAAGAGATATTTTACTTTTTTCTTGGTTAATTTCAATAACCGTAACTGTAACTTTATCTCCTACAGCCAATACATCTGAAACCTTACGTACACGTCTCCAGGCCAATTCAGAAATATGAACCAAACCATCAGCACCATTTAAGTCAACAAAAGCACCAAAATCTGTAATACGGCTAACAGAACCCTCCAGCTTTTGGCCAACTTCCAGGGAAGCAAATAGTTCTTCTCTAAGAGCTTTTTGCTCTTGTGCTGCCAAATCTCGCCGTCCGGCAACAATGCGCTTCTTAGAACGGTCAAATTCCAAAATGTTAAAATTAAATTCTTTTCCTTTAAATTCGGACAAATCTTCAACATAGCGATTAGAGATTTGAGAAGAAGGTACAAATACCCTATTACCAAATATTGATGCAATTAAGCCGCCTTTAACCAAATCAAGAATGCGTCCTTTTACCACAGATTTTTCATTAAAAGCTTGCTCAATCAATTTAGAATTAGTCTGCGCATCCAAACGTCGTTTGGAAACAAGAACGTTACCATCGCCATCATTGACTCTCATAACAAGAACTTCAATAACATCACCGGGTTTTGCTAAGTCCTGAAGATCGGCATTAGAATCATCGGTAAACTCATTCCTGGTTATAGTCCCATCAGATTTATATCCTAAGTTGACGGTTATTTCGCTGTTTGTGACTTGTATCACAGTACCTTTGACGACGTCCCCTGTATGTAAAGTCACAAAAGACTCGTTAAGCATATCTTCAAAAGATTGCCCGGATAGTGCTTCTTCTTTTGTTGCTGCTGATTCCATATTTTTTTCTAACATGCTCATAACAAGAAGAGCCTCCTTTATAACTGCGGGCGGTGTAGAAGCACCTGCCGTAATCCCTATTGTATCATTTATGGACAAATCTTGCAACTGTATATCATGAATATTTCGTCCAAAAAATGTACTTTTGCAGTATTTATTGCATATTTCGCACAATTTTTTAGAATTTGCACTGTCGGGATCGCCTAATACTAACATAATATCTACAATTTTAGAAAGACGCTCCGCTTCCTGCTGACGTTTGGTAGTGGCATCGCAGATCGTATCATAGATGATTACATCAAGGCCACAGTCTTTTAGTAGCGACACTTTTTGTTCGTAATCTTCCCGATTATAGGTGGTTTGAACCACTAAGGTATATTTCCTTAACGGGCTTAATCCATAAAGATCTTCTGTATTTTCAGCAATTATAATGTCATCGCCGGCATACCCTATTATGCCCATTATCTCAGGGTGGTCTCTTTGCCCAAGTACAATAAGAGTGCGCTTTTGGTTTTTACTTTCTTCTGCCTTACGATGAATAGTTTTTACATGGGGGCAAGTTCGATCTACGTAAGGGATATTTCTGTTGATTAATTCTTGCTCTATAAAAGGAGAGATGCCATGAGCACGTATAATCAATTCTTCCCCTTGCCACCGGTCAAGGCTGTCCAAAATGCCTATGCCCTTTTGCGCCAAATCGTCTGTAACCAAACGGTTATGAATAAGCGGGCCTAATGTGGCACACTTTTTTTCTGTATCTGAAGAAACAGCTATAGAATCAGCCATTTCATAAGCTGTATCTACTGCTTGTGCAACACCTGCACAAAAACCTAAATGTTCAGCAATAATAATTTTCATCTTTAAGTCACCAACTTTTCCACTTCAGACATTATCCCTGTCATTATGGTTTCAATTTGATCTGTTTTTAAATGTTCATCATAATATTGATCCAAAACGATAGCCTTGCCAAAGTGGATATTTAATGAAGAAAAAAAACGGTAGCTACCGGCAATACCGGCAGGTATTATAGGAGCTTTTGCTTTTACAGCAAATAATGCCGCACCACCCTTAGCATTTTTTATGTCCAACTCCAATAGACGTGTTCCTTGTGAAAAAATTAAAAGACCCATACCGGATTTAAGGCTTTTTATAGAATTACGATAAGATGACATATCAGCCGTATTTCTTGCTACAGGAAAAGAACCTACAGCCCTTAGAAAGCCGCCAAGTAATCGGCTTTCAAATAATTCCTTTTTAGCCATAATCCGTAGTTGCCGTCTAATGCTTGTAGCTAAAATCACGGGGTCAAGGGCGTGAATGTGGTTGCTGCATAATATAAAAGCCCCTTCTTGAGGGATATTTTCTATACCGCTTACCTTGATACGGTAAACAACACGGAATACGCAAAATGCAATAAAACGCACTAACCAATATACCATCGTTTTGCCCCTATTAAGGCATAAAGCAAATTTTTTGCGATTATGCCCTAGATTTTTTGTATTTCTTTGAGAATTTCATTTGCAATTTCATTAATAGTCATACCATCGGAATGAATATAATGAGCATCTTTAGCCCTTAATAAGGGAGAATGTGTACGGTTCATGTCTCGCTCGTCCCTAGATTCTATTGCTTGTAGTACACTATCATACTCGGCAGGTTCGCCTTTTAGCTCCAGCTCATGAATGCGTCTATGCACCCGTTCTTTAAGACTGGCATCCAAATAAATTTTTACCTGAGCATGTGGAAGCACTACTGTACCTATATCTCTACCATCCATTACTACGCTATATTTTTTAGCTAAATCCTGTTGCAGAGTCACAAGCTTTTGCCTGACAGCAGGGTATGAAGCCACTATCGAAGAGCCTTCCGCCACTTTTTGTGTGCGTAAATCCTCTGTTACATCACTATTATTTAAGATTAGCCGCTGCTTTTTTTTGTCATCATGTTGTATATCAATAGAGATGTGGTTTAAGCTTTTTTCTACTGCTTCTTTATCTTTAATATCTGTGCCTGCTATAATGTTATGAAGAGCTACCGCCCTATACATAGCCCCTGTATCTATATAAATAATACCGGCCGCCGCAGATACTTCTTTGGCAATGGTACTTTTTCCGGCACCGGAAGGGCCGTCTATTGCTACAGCCAGCTTTTTTTTCGCTAAATCAGGTCTTAATACATCAGCACCCCTTAAATAGATATGTACCATATCCGACTGCTTTTTTTCCGGAATATCCACATGAGCCATTATGCGTATGCATTTGGGCAAACTGTTGGATACATCCATTTCTTGTACACAAAATAAACCCGCTTCTGTAATCCCCATAGCGCGAGCCGCTGCCGCCGGATATACTGCATCTAAATCCTTTGTAGCCGAAAAAGTTATGTCTATTATCTGATCCAATCTTAAACCATTTTTTGATCCATTGGCTGCGATTATTTCACACAGCAATTCTTTTGATGCGTCTAAAATGGCTTCAGATGTGTTAGCTTCAACAGTAATAGCTCCTCTTATGCTGGTCATTACGTCACCTTCTATATAGAGTTACCGGCTAAGTAGCCGGTGGAAAAAGCAATTTGCAGATTAAAGCCGCCGGTGTGTGCATCTACATCCAGCACTTCACCAACAAAGTACAATTTTGGAATTTTTTTCGAGGACATATCCGATGGGTTAATTTCGCAGACGTTTATACCTCCTGCGGTTATCATGGACTCTTTAAATCCTGCTGTACCTGTAACATTAAAAACAAGATTTTTGATGGTATTAACTAAAGTCCCCCTCTCTTTTTTTGTAAATGCATTGGCCTTTTTAGAAAACAAAGAGCCTAATAATAAAGAACAAAGCCTCTTTGGAAAAAGCATATTTAAAATATTTTCCAAGGACATATTAGGATGTTTTTTTAAAATTTCAAGTAACATAGCATCCATTTTATCCGGGCTTATATCCGGCTTTAAATCTATAGTGACCGTAGTATCACTAATATTGTTAGGTAAATATCCACCGGCTTTTAGAACTAAAGGCCCGGATATCCCCTTGTGGGTAAACAATAACTCACCTGTCCCTGCAAATACAGTCTTACCGGCACAGGCAACAGTCAAACCAATTGAACTTAAACTTAACCCGGCTAAATCGGCAACATTATCGCATATCGGTTTTGCATACAATGACACTAGAGCCGGGCGCAAATCTATAACGGAAAGTCCTAACTCTTTAGCCCAGCAATATCCATCACCTGTAGAACCTGTATTAGGGTAAGAACATCCTCCGGTTGCCACAATCACTGCATCATACTTATCTAAAATCCGGTGTATATCAGTTATTTGGTTGTTAAGCAATACCCTAACTTTATATTGCACAAGTGCCTTTTCTAATGCTTTTATTATATCGCTTGCACGATCTGATTGTGGAAAAACTCGTTGCTGTTCAATTTTTAGTGGAACACCTTGTTGTTCAAAAAAATCCATCAGATGTTCACTTCCAAAAGTATAAAAAGCACTATATAAGAAAGTTGGATTACTTACTACGTTTTGGATAAGTTCTTCCGGGTCTGCGGCATAAGTGAGGTTACAACGGCCACCGCCGGTTATAGCTAATTTTTTGCCCAGTTGGTTATTTTTTTCATATATAGTAACTGAATGTCCATTTTTAGCAGCCATTATGGCAGCCATCATACCGGATGGGCCGCCACCAATAATGGATACTTTTTTACTTAATTTATCCATTATCCCAGAACAATAGATGGATCCGGGGTAAAGCCTGTAGCAAGAGATCTGTCCCCTAAAGTGAGGGCAAGTTTGTCCCTGGATACTTCACCGGACATACAACGCCATAAAGTATCTATCATATGAACACTTTGCTGTATAGAATCATGGTACAGCTCTACAAAGCTATCATTTTTTTCTTTTTTTTCCGGTATTCCCGGCAAGTTCCAAGGGGATTTTTTAATGTTCATATAATCCACCCCATCACTTATCTGCTGCATGTGAATGATGCTGGAAAATAAGTGATCACCTATAGTTAAATTTTCTATCAATTCCATAAGCCGTTTACGACGCCCTTTTCCTGATTGAAGAATTTTTGTGAGCCTAACCATGTAGCGCATTGCTTTATATACATCTTTTGCGTTTATTTCTCTATCGTAAGCTTTAGAGATAGATGAACTCATGGCTGTTGCTACAACTTGCGCCGGGTCATGAGCTACCTGAATTAATTCCCAAAGTTTATAATCGGATGGTTTTTTGCTACTCATTAATTCAAGCATAAGAACGTCAATGGCTGTTTCAAATTTACGATGATTAACACTGTATTTTATAGCTTTAGCTTTGTCGCCCTTTTTGCGCATACCTGTTTTAGAGTATACATAAGGATGCGCAGTAGCATCTAAGGCATAGTGGGTTAAAAATCCGCTTATATATGCTAACATTAAAGAACGAGCATCTTCCGGCAAATTGTCTTGCAACATATAATCTATCATATGTGAAATAAAAGCACCAAAGTGGTGTTTATGCATTTGTATGCCTATATCACGAGTGTTTTTTTTAAGCAATCCGGGAAGGTAATAAAAAAAAATGTCCGGCCCCTGAGTTCCAATATTATAGAACTGCTGATAAGGTCTGATCATTTTTTGCGTATCTGAACTGACAGTATTAAGAACCGCCTGTCCGCAAATATAGTGGGTAATAAACCCAGGCATATATATCGTCCTTTCGGAAATTAGAGCTTGTTTAATTCTTTAGTTAAAAATTAATTTGTTACAAAAAATGCCATGAACAGTTCTGCTTGAGTAGCATATCACAAGAAAGGCAGTATAGCAAGAACAAAACGTATTTTTTTCATATCAATACAGCATCAATCTTCTTTTGTGGAAATATCAGGAAGAGGTCTTAGAGGTTCTAACGTCATTTGATTTTCGTCCATTTCGGGTCTATACTTTTTAAACACTCGCATAATCATATAGGAAGATATATAAGCATACAATCCCATTCCTACAATTATAATTGGCTCAAAAAGTATTACTGTAGCTATTAATATAGACACACCTGTTAATAAGCATGTTACAGTAGTAAATATGTGTCTGTTTGCCATAAAAAAGGCACTTTTTATTGTTTGTTTAAATCCCATCTCAAACCGTGCTGTTAAAGGATACAGATAAACAGCGGTAAGAATCAATTCAATTAATATGCATATATGAATTGGCATTAATATAGTAATCATCCATGTTTCAAATTCAAAGATCATCAACATGCGGATGTTTAGTAAGATTACTACAAACATAATTAGCCATAAAATCCATAGTGCTGTTGCTCTTTTGAAATTCGATTTAAAACTGGATAAAAAATCCCTAAATAAATATCCTTCCCTATCGGATATCCGACGGGTGGCAACATAAAACAGCGCGGTAGTAGATGCACCAATAGTAAAAAGCGGGATGCTAAATAGTATCCAAAGCAAGCTTAAAATCATAACATCTGCAATAGCGTTGCCAAATCGGAATAAAGGCCCATCCATATTAAATATACCGCCCATATTTGCCTCCTGCCTTTTTTTGTAGATTGTATCACTTACCCCGTTTATTTACAATCCTTTTTGGAAAACATAAGATTGACGAAGGAGGCGCATCATGAAAACTTGCAAAAAATATATTAAATCAGAAAGCGCATCTGCAACATATCGTACACGAAGCAATGATTGTAGTAGTTGTGCTTATTTTTCTGCCAAAAACTGTGGTGCTCATTTAGATCCGGTTGCATCCAGCTTGCTTTAAAAAAGCATTAAGAAAAAGCCTATGAAAACTTAATTTTCACAGGCTTTTCTTTTAATCTTGATCTTGCAGTTATCTGCAATTAGTAGTATTGTTGCTGGTGTTGTTTGTTGCACTTCCTGATTTACTGTTTTTGCTGTCCATGTTAAGTTCATCAGCAAATTCAGTGGACTTCTTGTTAGTGTTTTTAGTTTCCATTACTAATTACCTCCCTTCACAAGCCACCACATTTTTTAGGGGGGCAGGGCAGTGGTGAACAGTATAGAGTGGCTCCTCTACGGTATCTAGTATGTATCGTTAAAGGGAAAATATACACTGTTAAAATATTTGTACTTTTGCCCCTTCCATGTGCCGTAAAAAAGGATAAGGGTTAATCCAAAAATTTTCTGCAAAAGGTACTTTAGGGGATATGGCAATATGTAAATGTACCGGTACGCTGTCAGCAAAGTTTGTTCCGCTATCTCCCATAGTACCAAGCTTTTGCCCCGCTACAATTTGTTGCCCTGTTGCAATATCTAAGCTATTTAGATGTGCATATAAAAATCGGCTTCCATTTTGGGTTACTACAACAACATGGTAGCCCTGCCTTGTATGCCAGCCCGCTTGTTGTATATGTCCTGATGTCATACTTAATACCGGAATACGCCCGCGAATATTTGCACGATCCAATATATCCGTACCTTGTCTTGGCCCCCATGTATCACTAAACATATATTCATATTCCAAGGGAACCGGAAAATACTCAATTTCTTCTAAAAGATTTTGAAAGAGTTCAAAAAATGGGCGTGTATCTCTGGCTGAATATTGCCGCCGCAACCGATTAAAATTTGTAACATAACTTCTTTTAAGCTCATCAAGCTCTATAGCAGGCAAAGGCCCTTTTGGAAAAAAATCGTTAGCCACTGCATACATGGTTAACAGTTGATCAAAAGGAATATCGTACCATTGCGACAAGGCATGTAAATTGCTCATGGCCTGAGAAGGCACCCGCAGGGCGGCAACTGCTTCCGGCTGTGCCCTAAATGTGATAGGGGGATTAAATACCCTCCATATAAGTAGTAATGTTGCCGCAAGCACTATTGCTACAGAAGTGTTAAACAACCATTCTCTTATCCATATCATAAAAACTGCCCTTATGTATCTTCGTTTAAAATATTTACTTTTGCTCATAATAAAAAACCCCTGTCTTTGAATGGTGCTATATCTTTATTCAAAGGCAGGGGTTCTTATTACCTATATTACGTAGATCTTAAAAAACGTGAGTTTTGATGAAGTAAATTATCCTTGCAAAAATGAAATGATTTTAAAGCATAAGACAGCACTTGAAATCCTCAATCTATCAACAATTTAGCTTTAACACAACGCCCCAACCGGTCTCATTTTGTCACCGGTTGGGGCATATTAAACTAATCTGCTTATAGCATTTGGAAGCGAATTATAAATTTAAATAGGTAAGTATTATAAATGTGCAATTTGCAAGTGAAAATTTTCCAAATGTTGTAAAGCCCCGGTACGCAAATTATTTACGTACCGGGGCTTACTAACACAGCTTCTTATTATAGTGAATACTGCCTGTTGCCTATTGATTATTCATGGGGGTAGCAGATACCTCTACCTGCATATTTCCTATGTTTTCTCGCATTTTTGTATCAGCTTTTTTGTTTTCCAGGTTAATGTAATCCATATAACCCAGCTTTCCGCTACGTAAAGCTTCTGAAAGTGCTAGTGGAACTTCTGCTTCTGATTCTACCACTTTGGCTTTCATTTCTTCTACTTTTGCGCGCATTTCTTGCTCATGAGCTACCGCTAATGCACGGCGTTCTTCTGCTTTTGCTTGTGCAATTTTTAAATCGGCTCCTGCTTGTTCAATTTGCAATTGCGCACCGATATTGCGCCCAACATCAACATCAGCTATATCAATGGATAAAATTTCATAGGCTGTTCCAACATCTAAGCCTTTTTCCAATACTTTTTTAGAAATAACGTCAGGATTTTCAAGCACTGCACGATGGGTTTCGGCAGAACCTATTGTTGTTACAATACCTTCGCCAACCCTGGCAACTATAGTATCTTCTCCGGCACCGCCCACCAAACGTTCAATATTGGTACGCACTGTCACCCTGGCAACTGCCTTAATTTCAATACCATTTATAGCCATAGCAGATATCATAGGTGTTTCTATAACTTTAGGAGTAACACTCATACGTACAGCTTCAAAAACATCACGGCCGGCAAGGTCAATAGCCGCAGCTCTTTCAAAAGGTAAATCTAAATTGGCTCTGTGGGCAGCAATTAGTGCGTCTACTACATCATTAACACGTCCACCGGCCAATAAATGCGACTCCAATTGATTAATCTGCACCGGGATGTCCGCTTTAGTAATTTTTATCAATGGGCCAACAATAGCATGTGGTCGCACACGTCTAAGACGCATACCGATCAAAGAAAAGATGCTTACCTTAACACCGGCAGATATAGCAGATATCCACAATCCTACAGGAACAAACCTAAAGAATATAAACAAAATGAAAAAAACTGCCAATGCTAAAACCATAAGCAATGTATTACCTAATCCAAATAAATTAGTTAGCATTCAAAGCCTCCTCTACTGCACGCACGATTATTTTGTTAGTATGAGCTTCAATTACACGTACCTTTGTATTTTTTGCAATCATTGGCCCATTGGAAGCAGCTTGTACACGAGAACCGTTAAAATCTACCTCACCAAAAGGTTTAAGTAAAGTTACAGTTTTACCCTCCTGTCCAACAAAGCGGCTAAGATCTTCAACGAGAGGAGCTTCCAATGTTTCACTTAAAATAAGTTTGCCTTGTAACTGTTTCCTTTTCATGAAACGATACATATGATGGATAAATCCGGCTACAATCAAACCTTGACCAACTACAATTAACCATCCGTTAGGAACAAACATCACAGCCAAAACAGCAGATATGACTAAAGCAATCAGGCCGATTATTGCAAAAAATTCAACCCCGGGCAACCACATTTCCAGCAACAAAAATATGATGCCTATAACCAATAAAGCAATGCAAAGTTGTACCATAATATCCTCCCTTTCTGATTTCATACTTCTATAGTGTACTCCTATTACTCTTTCATTATAGTTCTTTATGTATGATCGCGCAACAAAAAAGCCCACAAAATTTTAAGATTTTATGGGCTTTTATCAGTTAACATAATTGTTGCCATTACTTTACATAAACTTAGCCACCACTAGGCAAGTCCTGTGGATTCATTACGTCAACAATGTCAATGCCACGGTTTATAGGGGCAGCCAAATGTACTATTTCTGAACCGCCCCAAATCCTTATTACAGGACGTAAGCGGAAAATGTCATCACTGTCAACAACAATGCCCAATCTACCATCAGAAAGCTCCACAATGGTATTGATGGGATAAAGCTCTAACTTTGCGAAAAAAGCTTTTACTACATCATATTCAAAAGATATGCCTATATCCTTACGTATTAGTTCAAAAGCTTCTGAAGGCAACAATGGAGCACGGTGAGCACGATAAGATGTAACCGCATCATAAACATCTGCAACAGCTATAATTTTGCTGAAAAGCGGTATATCCTTGCCCATAAGCCCTTTGGGATATCCTGTTCCGTTCACCTTTTCATGATGAAACATGATTCCATTCCATAACTCAATGTTGCCTAATGAATTATTTTTTAGGTTAATTGCGCCCATAATAGCATGATTTTTGACTTTTTTAAATTCATCTTCAGTTAGCTCACCCTTTTTATTGATAATATCTAAAGGAATTAACTGTTTGCCTACATCGTGCAGCATAGCACAACGCCCCAGGCGAAAAAGTTCATCACTGCTAAGCCCAGGTTCACGCCCTGTAGCCATAGAAAGCATCGACACACTTAGAGAGTGATGGTATGTGTATTCATCAAAGTGTTTTAAATCATTTATATGCACCAGACCGGTTGAATCGTTGGAAAGTACGTCTAAAAGGTCTCCGACTACCTTTTCAAGGCCGGTTACACATTGATATGCTGTTGTTCTGTTAAATACTCCATCTTGTGGTGTAAAGCAATTGAACAATTGACGGACATTATCAACTGCTTCTTCTTTTAATTTTTCAGATATTACATTTTTAATTGGCTCAATTTCTTCCGGAGGAAGGTCTCTTTTTATTGATGGAGGAGGAAGAACGGTTCTGGGTTGTGGTTTAAGTGGTGGCGAAGGTGCAGGTTTCGGTTTTTCCTGCGGTGGTAAAACAGGTTCCGGTCTAATTATATTTTCTTTAGTTTCAGGAGCCTTGGTTTCAGAAACTACTTTTATCGTTTGTACCCTGCGGCGTTTAAACAAGCTAATTAATTTGATATCTAAAATAGTGCCTTCGTCTGCCGCCAACATAGGTGGTGTACCCGAGCCTGTAGCCACATAAACTGATTCTGCAAGTATCATTCCTGATGTGGCTTCTTCTATTTTAATAATACGTGTGTACATATTCTTACCTCCTAAGGTACTAAAGGTTCGCTATAATGCAGCCCTTGTACACTCAATTTCAAAAAGTTTGATATAGTAGTTTTTAATAATTACATAGTTTATATCGGACAAAAGGCACAGGGTAATAATACCAGAAGCATCAAACACGTGCAATAATATGGATTAAAGTAATTATAAGTATTATTTTTACATAGAAGCGATTATTTAACAATCCCTTTTTTTGCACAAAAAATGATTGTTTTTTGCAATTTAACATAGCAAGTCTTAAATTTGCAGCATCATAACTTCATAAGGTATACTATAAACTAAAGCTTCGCGAAAATAAAATTCTGAAAGGAAAAAACAATATGAAATTTTCCAAAATGCCCTACAAACGGCCAGAGTTTGAAGAAATAAGTGCTAAATTTGAAGAACTGCTACAACAATTTAAAAATGTAACAACTGCTGAAGAGTGTTTTTCAGTTTATAAAGCTTACGATGAGTACAATCAATATGTGGAATCTATGATTTCAATTGGCTGGATTCGTTATACTTTGGATACAACCAACGAATTTTACGACAAAGAAAAAGCATATATGGACGAAATGATCCCCAAATTGGAAGAAGTTACGCAAAAATTTGTTACAGCAATGGTTAAGTCCCCATTCAGAAAAGATATGGAAGAAAAATGGGGCAACCTGATGTTTGTAAATGCAGAAATGGAATTAAAGACATTTAAACCGGAAATTGTGCCGGATCTACAAGAAGAAAACCGTTTAAGTTCTGAATATACCAAGCTTATTGCTTCTGCTCAAATAGCCTTTGATGGTAAAATGCTTACCTTGGCACAGATATTCCCTTATTTTGAAAATCCTGACCGCGGTGTACGTGAAGCTGCATTGCGTGCATCCTCTGAATGGCGTATGAAATATGCTGACAAATGGGATAATATTTTTGACAATCTTGTAAAACTTCGTACCAAAATTGCTAAAACTTTAGGCTACGAAAATTATATACAACTGGCATATTATCGTAGACGAAGAAATTGTTACGATAAAGACATGGTAGCAAAATTTCGAGAAGGTGTTGTAAAACATATCGTGCCATTAGTTCAACGCCTAAAAGCAGAGCAAGCAAAACGAATTGGTGTTAATACGCTTAATCCTTTTGATGATTCATTTGAATATCCGGAGGGCAATGCCAAGCCAATAGGTACGCCGGAAGATATTTTCGCCCATGGTAAAATTATGTACCATGAGCTTTCTTCTGATACCGCAGAATTTATTGATTTTATGCTGGAAAATGAACTTTTTGATGTGTTGACACGCCCCGGAAAAGAAGCAGGTGGATACTGTGACAGCATTCCTCTGTATAAATCTCCGTTTATTTTTGCCAACTTTAACGGGACTTCCGGAGATATCGATGTACTTACCCATGAAGCCGGTCATGCTTACGCAAGCTATAGAGCACAGGATATTTACCCTTCTGCATTGCGAAGATATTCTAATGAAACAGCAGAAGTTCATTCTATGGCGATGGAATTTTTTACATGGCCTTGGATGGAAGGCTTCTTTGGCGATCAAACACAAAAATATTATTACAGCCACCTTGCGGGTGCGTTGGTGTTTATACCTTATGGAACCATGGTAGACGAATTTCAGCATCTTATCTACGAAAAACCGGAGATGTCCCCAAAAGAGCGCAATGATTTATGGCTAACTCTTGAAGCAAAATACAGACCTTATCTTAACGTTAAAGACTTCCCGTTTTAT
>WQVX01000037.1 GCA_009785615.1 Defluviitaleaceae bacterium
TACATTTGCACAAGCAGCCATAAGCCTTGGTAAGATATTAAGTGTCCTTAATAATCTTCTAACAGAACGTTGCAAAATCAAAAATATTGAAACATAGGCAATGAACATACCTACATCAACATACCCGGCTCTTGCAATCAAAAGATATACAATTGCGGCAGAAGCAAAGTCAAAAAAAAGATGAAACGAGTTTAGAAAATTATTTATAGAGCGTATTCTATTTGTTACGCTTCGCTTTTCTTCCTCGTAATCAGTCCACTTTTTAAAAACTCGCTCTTCTGCGCCGGACACCTTAATTCTGTACATTCCACGTACACATTGATGATTAAATGACATAGACCGGTTTTCTAAATCTGTATAATGTTTATGCAACTTAAATTTTCTTTTTATTGCAATGCCATATGCAAGAAAAAGTATTAAAAACATAGACAATACATAATTAGTTATGCTTGTGCTGAAATTATATAGGGCAATGATGTATACAAAGGCAAAAAGATTTGCAAATATTGATTGCAATGACTCTAATGACACCATATCTTTCACTTGCTCTATGTTCCTGATTTTGTGCAAAAGCTCACCTGTAGTATATTTGCTGAAAAATGGTACACGCAAGCTTATCAGCCTATCCCAGAGTGCTGCTTGCACTGCTAAACTGCTCTTGATTTTGATACGAGTGACACTCATGTTAATCATAACGCTAAATCCCACATTTGCCAGTGCAAAAGCAAGAAGCATAAAAATTACTTCAAACATCATAGTGCGCAAATTTTCCGGGATAATCACATCAAAAATATGGGCAGCAACAAAAGGCGGTATCATTTGGATTATACCCGCTAGAAAGCTGCAAAGAATTATTATGGCAATCTCTTTATAGATGTTTTCGCCAACAATGAAATTTACAATATGCTTTAAATGCACTTTTTCTGTTGGGAATGCGCGAAATACCGCAGTCACTTGCGTCTTGATTTTTGCAGCTTCAGTGTCATCTACTCTATATGTTTTATCCTGAATAGGGTCATATGCTCTATAGCCTGATATCCTGTCAGGCAAAAGTGCAATAGGGGTGCCGGTATCTAAGTGGCCAAGCATTGCACCATTGGCATGTTTCCACCACTTACCATATAGCTGTACATTTTTATAACGTATACCTGATAGATACAGCACTTCTTCTGAAAGGTTGCTAAAGCTGTCTGCAAAGTCTTTTGTAGGAACTTTAATATCTACCTTGAAATAATCACACAAAGCTTTGCAAACCTGCAATTCGCCATCATAATAAAAATGTTCATTCATGAGAGTATTCCTCCCGAATCAGTGTTGCATAAAACTCAGATTTGCTTAACAAGTATTCATGCGTGCCTCTATGTGAAATTGTACCTTTTTCCAGGATGATAATTTCATCTAAATCTGACATTTGCATTAATACGTGCGTAACAATGACGCATGTGCAACCACGTTTTTTTAGATTTTCTAAAATACGTGTGCGAGTTTTAGGATCAATGGCACTTGTTACCTCGTCCATAAAAATAATAGAGGGATTATGAAGCAAAGCTCGTGCAATCTCCAGTCGTTGCTTTTGCCCGCCGCTTAAATTGCTTCCATGCTCTAATAATTGATAGTCATATGCCCCTGCAAGGCTCGCAATATACTCATGTATACATGCATCACTTGCAGCACGGTAAATATCTGCATCTGAGATGCTGTCATCCCACATTGTAATATTGTCACGTACAGATGCAGCAAATATTGTGATTTCTTGGTTGGCAGAGCCTATGGAGTTGGCATACAGGCGTGCATTAATGTGATGTGGATCAAATCCGCCTATTGTTACTTCACCGGAATCCGGTACATATAATCCCTGCAATAATTTTAGCATTGTAGTTTTTCCTGCACCTGAATTTCCTAAAATTGCAACCCTTTGACCCGGTTTTACAGAAAGCATGATATCGTGCAAAACAGGTGTTTCCGGATCATAGCCAAAGTGGACGTTTTCCATGTTTATACATCCGGTTAGTTTGTCTACACCCTCACCTGAATGCGCACTGTCGGTTAGCTTTTCTTCAAGTTCTAATCCACCATTTAAGCGTTGTAAATTCTTTTCAAAGCTACTAAATAATTCACCTGCGTTTAAAACTTCACTCAATGGAACAAAAAAAGCACTTGCAAAAGCCTGAAATGCAAGGTACAGCCCAATTGTAAATTCTCTATCCATAATGCGGAATGCAGAAATGAATAGCAGAAGATTTAAAAAAATGATCTCGGGCAAATCTTCTAAAGGTTCGCTTGCTTTTTCGTAATCAGAATCTCTGTCTGCATTAATAATTGCAAATTTTGAACCTAACCACCTTTGGAATAAAAATGTTTCTGAAGCCGTAGACTTAACGGTTTCTATATTTTCCAGGCCCGCAGATGATATGCGCTCGTTCTCAAAAATCAACTCTGTAGAGCCGGGTGCATTTTCATCTGTTGGTGAAAATTTTTCTACAAGAAAGTCTTTAACCTTTAGCATTATGAAACTTAGTGCCACCAGCACGACAACAATTATCGTCATCAATACATCCAACCTAAGCATCATTATTATATAGAAAACTACGCTTACGATATTGGACAAAAGGTTTAGGATGTCACGTGTCAAAACCCTGGAAATGCGCTGTGCAGCATTACTTTGTGCCAATAATTGGTACCTGTCTTTTTTGTGAAACAGGTTAAGTGGAGAATGCAAAAGAAGCCACACATATTTTGCTAAGCCCATAGTCTCAATTTTATGAGCCAGTCTCATCAGACAATTATCTTTCATCCATGTAACCGAAGCTGATAACAGCGCGATGCCAAACATCAAAATCAATAGTGGCAATAACCAGTCTGAGGCTCCACCCAGCAAAATATTGTCTGTAAAAACCTGCCTAAAGATTGGCGAAAGAGCCGCAGGTATAAGTAAAAGAAGGTACAACGCAAAAACATATAAAACAACCATTTTGTTTTTGCGTATAATATCGGTTACGTTTTTATATTTTTTGATGTAAATTCCCCCTAATATCCAAAGAAAAATACTTGTATCGGACGCAACTCATTTAAAACTATAGATGCTTCTGTCAGCGTTAAGTCTCCAAAGTTTCTGTTTGGCCCCATTGACGTTGTCCATCTATACCCTGTTGTAGTTTCTTCTGATGCAATCAATAGCACATATACTTCATGAACTGCACCTGAACTTAAAAATTGTTGTGCAAGTGCAGAACTACCAAGTGTATCAACCATGTACTGATACGTAACAGGATAGTCACTTACGGATATAACAGTACCTGTCATATTTCCATAGTTTCTTCTGTTTACAGACGCAGGAAATACGTTGACAGGCATACCGTTTCTTATACTCATTGCATCATCAACAGAAACAAAAAGAAAGGTAGTAAGTGCCCTGCTACCCGGCACTTGGGCAGAAATAGTGGCAAGCCTGTCACCACGGCGCACAAAATCACCTGTACGCGCAAAAACATCCTTGACACGCCCCGACTCATGAGTTCTTATCTGACTGGATGCAATAAGCTCTGCTTGCCTGGATTCAATTTCCAAAATAGACGCGCCTGAGTCCATCATTAAATTGATTTCACGCACTAAATCTTGTCTATCAAGGCGCGCAATTACCTGATCTCTTTGTACAATCTGGTTGGGACGTAAATCAAAATCTAACAACACCGTGTCATGTGTAGCATAGATATTAAAAACCCGACCGCTTCTAACAATAACACCTGTTACCTCCATCATGTGGCGCATTGTACCAAAAAAACCCCATGCCAATGTTGCTGCAAGTATAACAAGTACAGTTGCAAAAGCAATCCACGATTTTATTTCAATGACGGATACCATTTTATCTGAGTATCCTATAGGCATTTCATCCATATACTATTCACCTTCTTTCTTAACCTAATCTGCGGACAACAACTTTTAAGTGCTCAAATTCCTGTGTTTCTGGATTATAGGATAGTTCTCCTTTTATGGTTGGGTGGTTTTGTAATTGTGATAAAAATTCGGCAATGGCTGTGCTATCGGTTGTACCTTTTGCTTCTATTGCGTCGGCAATTAGATTTACTGCCATATATCCTGTAATAGCTCGTATGTCAGGGTCATGACCATAAGTTGTACGAAAAGCCTCAAGAAAATCAGGATCAAGTGCATCTAATGCAAAGGTAAGGCTGTAAACCATGTTAGCGTATTCACCCAAAATTTCGGGTAAATCATGGCGGTTAAAACTATCTCCTCCAAAAATAGGCAAGGTATTTCCGGCACTTTGAAGTATTTTAATTGGTTCGATAATATGTGCCATGGATGTTGCCATAATAATTCCATCGCAGCCAAAAGCTCGCCAACGTTCCATAATTGTTCCAACACTTGCAGGAGTAATACCGATTGAACGATCTACCACAATAATGCCAAGCCTTGAGAGTTCTTGTTCTAAAATGGCGGCAAAATTTATGCCAAATTCGTCATCACTATAAATTACAGCGACACGTGATAGCCCGACATCATAAAGATATTCTGCCATTACTTTTGCAAACACATAATGGTTTGCACTCATGCGGTATATATAGTTGTATTTTGATTCAAACAGATTTGTACCGCTTGCAGCAGGTGTCATCATAACAACCCCGTTTGCTTCATAGACATCTGCTAAAAAAGTACTGATATCTGTACTCCAATGCCCAATAACTGCTGTGATTCCTTGTTCTGAAAATGTGTTAGCAATCTGCATTGCCAAGTGAGAGTCATTTTCATCATCTCTTATCAACGTACGTAATGGTTTGCCTAAAACTCCTCCTCTTTCATTGATTCTGCTTATCGCCAGCTCTATGCCCCTGTAAAAAAAAGTGTCCATATCCCGCATTGCTACAGGATATACTACACCTATATGTACTTCATCTGCACCGGAAGAATTATAAGGTGTAAAAGCATATACGTATCCATCACAAGCAGATAAAAACAGTACAAATAACGCTGCCAGAAGCAAAACTACCTTTTTTTGCATGTCATTTCCTCCTTTTTTTAAAATAATTCACACTTAAAGATTGTAGAAATTCATCACAAAATGCAAGTGCAATTTCGCATTATACATCAATATCATAAAAATATAAAGATATTTTAGGCTACGGTTGAAAATCGTCCTGTTTTGCGCTAAAACAGGAAATTAGAAGCTTTGAGATACCGGAAAATTGACTGTAAATTGACCGTTAAAAATAGTGAATAAGGAGATACAAAAAAATATTGAAAAAACAACCGGAAATATGCTTGACAAATATTCCTTATACATTGTATAATGTTGTCAACGAATAAGAAGTTAATTCTTAGTTATCGTTTCTGGGTGTGGCGTAGCTTGGTAGCGCGCTAGACTGGGGGTCTAGAGGTCGCAAGTTCAAATCTTGTCACCCAGACTTAGATTGATAATTTTGGGCGCATAGCTCAGCTGGGAGAGCGCCTGCCTTACAAGCAGGATGTCATAGGTTCAAGTCCTATTGTGCCCATTGAAACAAAGAAGCGGAATAGTTTTTCCGCTTTATTTTATGGCGGAGTAGCTCAGCTGGCGAGAGCATGCGGTTCATACCCGCAGGGTCGGGAGTTCAAATCTCTTCTCCGCTATATAAAAAGCCTTGTAAACAATAAAAAGTTTACAAGGCTTTTTTGTTTGTCCTTTAAAGCAAAATTTTTATTATAGCACTTTCTGTTTCCTTATGGAAACGAAAGCGCAAAGATTTTGCAAAGCAAAATATTTTGGAGACTATTGTGATGGAATTCGCTTCACCGTACTTGTAGCATTTTTTGCTGAAATCCAGGCATTTTTCTTCCCTCAAACTCACATTTTAGGTTATATTTAAAAAAATTGGAGAATTTTATAAAAATTTCTCTTGACTCCTGGTTTAACATGTTGTACAATCGCTTTGTGCAGAACGATACATAGCACGACGCGGCGCATGTAAAGTTGGTGGCAATTAGTTTAGAAAAATTAATTTTAGGTTAGCGGTTTTTCCTGATTTTAAATTTTCTATCCTATAACATATACAAATATTGTGTCTTATTAAGAAGGTAGGAGGAGAAAGAATTATGAAGAAACATTCCAGGAGTTTTACAAAAAATCTTTTGAAAAAAACACTTTCTATCGCCCTAGCTGCAACACTTACCGCCGGTATAATACCGTTTGCACCAACAGTTGAAGTTGCTGCACAGCCAACACAGCCAACTTTACGCAATGTAGTATATTATGGTGATTGGTCTGTGTGGGGCGGGCAAGGAGCATTTTTCCCACAAGATATACCGGCAGAACTAATTACTCATTTAAATTTTGCATTCTTATATTTTGATGCAAGTGGTAATTTAAGGTTTACAGATGAAGATGCTGCTGTAGGTCATGCTTTAGGCCAAGAAGGAATTACTTGGGGTAATGCAAATGCCGGTATATTGCCGGCGTTGATTGATCTTAGGGCACAAAACCCTAATATGAGAATTGGGGTTTCTGTAGGTGGTTGGTCAAAATCCGCTAACTTTACACCTATGGCAATAAATCCTGTATCTCGTCAGAATTTTGTAAGCAACCTAATTAGATTTGTAGAGTACACTGATATGGACTTTATTGATCTTGACTGGGAGTTTCCCGGCGATGTACGTCAACCGGACTTAGTTGACAACAGAAATGACCAAGGTACACCTTATTCTGTACCTGAAGACAGAGAAAACTGGGTTATACTTTTGCGCGAAATTCGTGCAGCTTTAGATGAATTGGGCGAAAGGACAGGCAAACATTATGAACTTACCGTTGCTCTTCCTGTAAACCGCACAAAACTTCAAGCCGGTGTTGACATCCCGGGAGTATTTGAGATCGTTTGCTTTGTTAACATGATGACATACGACATGCGCGGTGCATGGGATTCCTATAGTGGACATCACACTAACTTATTTACAAATCCGGATGATCCTCATGCAGAGCTTGGATTCTCAGTACATGATACAGTGCAGTATCTTCTTGATACTCATAATGTACCAAGAGATAAAATTGTAGTTGGTTATGCTGCTTACAGTCGTGGTTGGGGAAGCGTAGGCCCGGGGCCAAACCCTGATCTTCCGGGTTTGTTTGGTTATGCTGAAAGAATCTTCCAAGATGCAGATAACTCTCCATCTCGTGGAGCTTCAAATCAAGACCCATTGATTAGTGGTGAAGGCGGACGTCGCGGCGGTATCTGGGCTTACAGAAGCTTAGATCTGCTTAAAGCAAGATATCCCGGTTTGGTTGAATACTGGGATGACGTAGCGCAAGCTCCTTTCTTATCCAGCCCGTGTGGCGTGTTTATTACATTTGACAACGAGCGTTCTGTAGCTGCAAAAGCTGACTATGTACTTGAACAAGGTTTGGGTGGAATGATCCTTTGGATGAGTTCACAAGACAAACCTTCAAACGCTTCGTCGAATGTACGCGATGCATTAACAAGAGCTGCAAAAGAAGGAATGGTTGGCACAACGCCATTGCCTGCTCACGATATAATTTACAGGCAACAAAATATATCTGTAGAAGTTAGCACTTTTGAAGCAGCCTGGGGAACCGGCGGCGGTTTTGAAATCACGCTTACAAACAATGAGCGTCTTACTGAAACCAATACAGTGTTAAGGGCAACTGAAGAAATAGCTAAAACTATAATGCTACCTACTCTTTTCATTCAAACGGATGGAAGCGTAAGCATAACTTCAGGCGACCATAATGCAGGTACAGTAAGAACTGAAGGAAATACCGTTATAGTAAATCTGGCTTCTGTATTTAATGCAAGGCTAATTGAGCCCGGAACTTCTTATACATTTGCATTAAACACAGCTAACCCTGCAAATACTAACGCTATTCAAAATATCGAAATGGCACAAAGAATACATGTAAATGGTGCTGAAATAAGAAGGCAAACTTTGCATAATTCAGGCCCAACAGACCCGGTTGACCCAACAGATCCGGTTGATCCAACAGACCCGGTTGACCCAACAGACCCGGTTGACCCAACAGACCCGGTTGACCCAACAGATCCGGTTGACCCAACAGATCCGGTTGACCCAACAGATCCGGTTGACCCAACAGATCCGGTTGATCCAATGGCTTTTGACATCAATGCAATATATTTAACCGGCGACATTGTAATATTCAATGGTGTACAGTTTATGGCAAGATGGTGGATAACAGGAGAATACCCGGATCAAAGTGAAGCATGGGAAAGATTGTCAACAGATGGCGAAGATTATATAGCCGAATTTGTTCCGGGTAGAGCCTATACACAAGGCGAGCAAGTAAGATTCCAAGGTAATATCTACGAAGCAAACTGGTGGACAACCAGCGTACCGGGCTCTGATGAAAGTTGGAGACAAATCAATTAATTTTTACGACCTAGATACTTTATAAACTTATAAATGAAAAGCCCGGAGATTATAAAAACCGCACCGGGCTTTTTTATGTTATTTACGTTAATTAAATTCTGTGATAAATATGTACTTTGGCAAAAATGATCCTTGCCCATGCGAAAGCGGAAAGAATTTCAAACAATGCTGTTTTTAAATAAATAAGAGTGAAGTATGCCGCCACATGTCAATTTGTGGCGGTTTTTAACTTCATCTCAAGTATCGTATCTTTAAAGCATTAACAGTATCCCCAAGATCACCAAGCAATTGATATCCATTATTATCGTATACACTCTCGTCTTGTAGCCCTACAGTTTCTAATATTTCCACCGATGCTTCGCGTTTGATTTCACGGCTAACATAAAAGGATTTTCTAAGTTTTATGGTGGCATCTTGCTCAAATTTCTTTAGCAGTGCCTCCAAAATCGCATTTTTACCGGGAGCTATGTTTTTAGCGGCTAAGGTATTAATATAAACCGACTCTCCATCACTTCCAAGCTGATAAAACATCATGCCTAATAAAACGTTAGTTCCTTCTAACGCAAACACCCATTTGTAGTTAATGTCCACCAGTACCTTGTTTATATCATGAGTCCAAAGCACTTTGTTTAGTATGCTGCTATCATTTTTTTTAAGTAATTCATATACATCCGGCAGCAAATGAACTATGGCACCTCGCCGCCCGGATAAATCTACTATATTCATAATTTCCCTACCCTGTTAGTTCAGTAATTTCTCGAGAGCCGCCAATTCCACCGCTATACAAAATAACTCCATAGCTTGCTTTAATTGGTCTATGGATGGATAAGACGGTGCTAAACGAATATTACTATCCAATGGATCTTGTCCATAGGGATATGCTGCTCCGGCAGGTGTCACCACTAGCCCTGCCTCTGCACATAGAGCTACAGTACGTTTAGCGCATCCCGGCAATGTATCAAATGATATAAAATAACCGCCTTTTGGATTAATCCATGTGCCAAGACCCTTTTTTTTCAATTTTGAAGATAATTCTTGCGATATTAAATTAAATTTGGGGCGCAGTATGTCCCCATGTTTTTTCATGTGGTTAAGTACGCCATTCTTATCTTTAAAATATCGGACATGGCGTAGTTGATTTAGTTTATCCGGCCCAATAGTTTGCAAACTTAAATAAGTACGCATTTTTGTCAAATTATCCGGCGATGCAGCCAAAGCGGATACTGCCCCGCCTGCAAAACTGATTTTAGAAAAGGATGTAAATATCAGAGGCATGTCATAGTTATTATTTTTTTCACATTCCTGTAATAGATTTACTATTTCCGGCGGTTCTCCTTCAAATGAATGGACAAAGTAGGCATTGTCCCAAAAGATACGAAAATCTGCCGCCGCCGGTTTTAAAGTTGCCATTTGTTTAATAACTTCATCTGAATACACTATACCTTGAGGATTTGAAAACACAGGTACGCACCACATACCTGCTACGTCAGGGTCTGACATATACTTTTGCACTTCTGCCATATCCGGCCCGCAAGGATTCATAGGAATGGTGATCATCTCTATATCAAAATATTCACAAATGGCAAAATGCCTGTCGTATCCCGGAGATGGGCATAAAAATTTTCGCTTGCGGCCTTCTGTCATGCTAAAGGCAGAAACAGCTCCATACATTAGACTAAGGCTGGAGTTTCCGCCAACCAGTACTTCATCAAAATTAACATCCATTAGTTCAGTAAATAATTTTTTCATCTCCGGGATGCCATCCAAGCCGCCATAGTTACGGCAGTCTGTACCATCCTCTGCCAAATAATCTGCCGGGCTTAAAGCATCCATCAATCCCATAGATAAATCCAATTGATCTGAGCCGGGCTTGCCTCTGGACATATCAAGTTTTAAGCCGCGTGCCTTGTACCGGTCGTACTGTTCTTTAACACTGTTGTATAAGTTTTGCAATTCTTCTTTTGTAAGCTGATTAATTTCCATTGTAAATTCAGCTCCTTTTTAACAATCCCAGCAACCTGTCCAATTCTTCAGGGGAGTAATATTCTATCTCTATTTTGCCTTTCTTTTTGCCTTGAAGAATGCTGACTTTTGTCCCCAGAAGAGTTTTTAGCTCATCTTCTGCTTCTTTATAAGCAGCATGAACATCTTGCCTTATTTGATTTTCTTCTTTTTTATTTGCTGAATCATCATCTCTTGATTTTTCTTTATCTTCTGAATCTTGTATCAGTGTTAATACCAAACTTTCTGCTAACCTTACACTCAAGTCCTCTTCTGCAATTTGTTCTGCGGCAAAAAATTGTGTATCTCCATCCTTTATTGTCAACAGCACTTTTGCATGGCTTACAGTGATCCGTCCGGCAGATACCAATTCTTGTACTCTTGCATCTAAATCTAAAAGCCTGACAGCATTACCGATTGCATTTCGATTTTTACCAACTTTTCCGGCAATATCTTCTTGAGAAAAGAAAAAATCGTCCATCAATCGCCTATAGCAGGCTGCCTCTTCAATAGGGGTTAAATCTTGACGCTGGATGTTTTCTATAAGTGCTATTTGCAATGTTTCAAGCTCAGAATAATCTTTGATTATACCGGGCACTGATTCTAAATTAGCAAGTCTTGCAGCTCTAAAACGACGCTCGCCGGCTATTATTGTGTAATAGCCGCCACTGTCTTTTAATATAAGGGGCTGAATTATTCCATAACTTTTGATTGATTCTGCTAACTCGGCCAGTGTAGCATCATCAAAAAACTGTCGCGGTTGGTTTCTGTTTGGCTCAATTTTTCTAATATCAATATACTCTACGCCGGCAGCAGGTGTGTTTGTTATTGTCTCTTCCGGGACTGTTAATTCGTCCTCTTCAATTGACAGTAAAGCCCCCAATCCTTTGCCTAATCCTTTACGTGCCATTTGTTTCACCGACTCTCCATAATTTCACGTGCTAATTTTTTGTAACTTTCTGCACCTTTGGATTTTTCATCATACAAAGTTATTGGCAGTCCATGGCTGGGAGCCTCACTAAGACGAATATTGCGGGGGATAATTGATTTGTACACATGCCTTCCCAAATGGCTTTTGACCTCTTCAACTACTTGAGCCGACAAGTTAGTACGTGAATCAAACATAGTAAACACTACACCTTCTATTACAAGCCGTGGGTTTAGTTTGCGCTGAACAAGCTCAATTGTATGCATTAACTGGGATAGTCCTTCCAGGGCAAAATATTCGCATTGGATAGGTACCAGTACAGAATCTGCCGCACACAATGCATTAAGAGTTAATAAACTAAGTGAAGGCGGACAGTCTATAAATATATAATCGTACAGATATTTAGCATGTTTTAAAATATTTTTCATTTTATATTCTCTGCCGGGGATGTCAATAAGCTCAAGTTCTGCCCCGGACAGGTTAATATTTGCCGGCAACAGACGCAGACCTTCAACTTGAGTGGGTATCATAACCTGCTCTATGTACCCTTCTCCCAAAATAAGGTCATAAACTGTGCGTGACAATTTATTTTTGTCTATGCCAAATCCGCTTGTTGTATTACCTTGAGGATCCATATCAACAGCTAAGACCTTATTGCCCGCCTGAGCCAGACAAGTTGTTAAATTTACATTAGTGGTTGTTTTGCCTACACCACCCTTTTGATTGGCAATTGCAATAATTCTACTCACTGGAAATTCTCCTTTTATTAGTTCCGGGTACATTTTCCATAAGATTATAACATAAATTTAAAAAAAGTGGACGTAAAATGTCGATTATGGGATATCTTACTATTTTTATAATTATATCCTAAAATTTGGTGATTTATTTGTCCAAAAACACACAATAAGAATCAAAAAAAAAAAACAACATGTATGCTTGAAATATTTTTATTATTGATGTACAATTTGCTTGCGCATTAAATTTACAAAAAATTGCAAGAAAGTTAGAAAGGATTCTATATGTTAAAAAACACACGCATTAAACGTTACATAACTGCTATTCTTTCGTTATTTATGCTTCTATTGTTTCTTATAGCAAACCCTTTATGGTTGCCGGAATATCGGGCACAAGATGCAGCTTTTCAGCATCCGGGACTGCCTCATCCTGAAATTAAAATTATAGCCATTGATGACCATACCCTTGCAGAATTTGGGCAATTTCATTTGTGGAGCCGTGAGCGAATGGCCGAGGCCATTAATATACTAAATCGCTATGAATATGCACGTCCATCTGTAATTGGCATTGATATTTTATATTCAGAAGCGGGAATCCCGGAGGTGGATAAAGCATTGGTAGAAGCTGTAGCCAATGCCGGTAATGTAGTAATGGCTTCTACTGCCAGATTAATGTTTGACCATGGAGGTAATGATCCAACACCAACTCTCATTAGGCATCAGCTACCTTTTCCTGACCTAATTCCTTATGTAGAACATGGTTTGATAAATGCTCCTATAGATAGAGATGGTGTTATTAGATCTGCGCTGCTTAGAGTAATAACACAAGTACCGAATTTTCCTCATATTCATCATCCGGAGTTTATAGTAGGCAGAGTCGAACAACAAACATTATATTCCTTTCCTACAGTGATAGCTATGCAACATCTAAACCAAACCATACCAAGTACATTTATTAGAGAAAATGAAAGGATGCACATTAATTATACCGGTATGCCAAATGATTTTTTTGAAATGTCATTTGCGGATATTTTTTCACCATATTTTGACCCTGTTGCACTAGAAGATTCTATTGTTCTTATTGGAGCATATGCAATGGGCATGATGGATCATCATCTTGTACCTATAGGCGGCAACACGGCAATGTTTGGGGTAGAGATTCATGCCAATGTTATACAACAGATATTAGAAGGAGCATACAAGCAACGTATACCCGACCGGCTCTTTACTACTATGCTGATTCTATGCATTTTAGTAGGTATGGCATTAGGGGAACTGCTTGATATCCGCATTTTTTTAATAATAATTTTGGTAATGGGAGGCGGCTACATTTTTGCAGTTTTCCGGCTATACGACAGAGGATTTGTATTACCTATTTTAACGCCACCCTTGATTTTAAGTATAGCATTTTTTTACCATTTAACCTATAGCTACATTTTGCAAGCAAGAGAAAGAACCCGATTACGCAGTGTTTTCAAAAAATATATTGATCCTCAACTGGTAGATGTTTTTATTAATGAAGTTGGCAGTGATTTAGAGGACTTTGGACGCAGAAAGCACATTTCGGTTGTTTTTGTAGACATAAGAGGATTTACTCCTATGTCGGAATATTTAAGAGATCAGCCGGAAACAACTGCTAAAATACTCAATGAGTACTTAGACTTAACTTCCGCTTCTGTCTTTATTAACGGCGGAAGTGTGGACAAGTTTATTGGTGATGCTACAATGGCACTTTTTAATGGCTTTGTTCCTTTAGAGGATCATGTATACCAAGCTGTAAAAGCTGCTTGGGATATGATGAGGGGGGCTTCTATACTTAATGCTTCAATTAAAGAACAATATGGCATAGATATAGGCTTTGGCATAGGTGTACATTGCGGGGACGCATTGGTGGGCAACTTAGGCCCCAGTTTTCGCAAAGACTACACTGCCATTGGAGATACAGTTAACACAGCCGCACGCTTAGAATCTACCGCTAAGCGATCGCAAGTATTAATTAGCGCAGATGTATATATTTTGCTAAAAAACCGCATAGAAGCGGAATCTATAGGAATGATTCCGCTTAAAGGAAAAAGTGAGTCACTAGAGATATTCTCCTTAACAAAGGTGAAATAATATCAATTAATTATAAGAAGGGATTGTATTTTTTATGAATGAAATCTTTACAGGATTGTTGGCTATGCTGCTGTTTTTTGGCGCAGGCTACGAAGTTTCGGAGCATGAATATTCTTTGTTCCCCATAGTAACAACTGTAGCGGGCACAGGCAGTCATGGTGATGTGGATGGAGATCCTGCTCAATTTAACCTTCCCGCTAGTGTATTTAGCGGAGAAGATGGCGGATTGTATGTATTGGACACATACAACAATTTGATACGTAAAATAGATGCTTACGGCAGCACTCGCCGAATAGCCGGGGATATTTTAGCGATAGATTTTTATCGTTTTCCGCATGGGTTTCATAAAGACGGTCCGGTTGAAGATGCTTTATTTTACCGTCCTACTGCCGGAGTTATTGATTCAGAAGGACGTATGTTTATTGTAGACAGTAACAATCATGCCATACGGGTAATTATTGAAGATGACATCTTTACTTTTGCAGGTGGTGTTGAACCGGGTCATGCTGATGGCCATCTTAGAGAAGCCTTATTTTATAATCCTACAGCAATGGTAATGGATGGACGCGGCAATATGTTTATCACAGATACAGGAAATAATGTCATCCGTCGGATAGATGCTAACGGCTATGTAACTACCATAGCGGGAGTTGTTGGGCAATATGGCTTCAATGACGGGTTAGCAAGAAGAGCTTTATTTAATGAGCCAATGGGAATTGCCGTTAACGAAGATGGTGTAATATTTGTAGCCGATACAGGCAACCATCTTATACGGACTATTGAGAATGGACAAGTTAACACACTGGCAGGTGTTTTTAGCGTAATAAACGATGAGGAAGTTTTAGACGAATGGGACGAGCATCCCATCGGTGGATTTGTTGATGGTAATTTGAGAGAAGCTATGTTCCACTTCCCTGTAGGTTTGGCGCTTTGGGAAGATGTATTAATAGTAGCCGATACTTCTAACAACGCAGTGCGTGCGATATTACCCCAAGGAGAAGTGTTAACAATTGTAGGTACAGGTTATGCCGGTTATGTAGATGGCCTTTTAAATGATGCTATGCTTCATATGCCCAGGGGCGTATATGTGTTTGAAGATGAACTTATAATCATAGATACAGGTAACAACATGATACGTAAAATAACATTAGTATCAGCAGATGAATTAGCAAGAGCAGACGATATTACAGAGGTAGAGGAGGAGTAAAACATATGAAAAAACATATCGCACTATTTTTAAGTATGTGCATAAGCATGTCTTTAATTGCGCCTGCACATGTATATGCATCTGAACACACTGCGCGTACAATTACTATTTTTAGAGTTGAAGGAGACAATGCAACTTTGTCCCGCGGTGGAACCAGAGCTTTTACCCCGCGTATTAATCAGCGTTTAAGCATCGGCAATGAAATCCGCACAGGCAAAGATACCTTTGTATTTTTGCGTTTGGATGACGATTCCATTATAAAAATAGATCAAGAAAGTCAAGTAGAAGTTGGTTCTACCAGAAATAATTTGAGCCTTACTGTACAAAGTGGTAATGCCTTGGTAAATGCAACCATGCAAGGCCCGGGTCAAAGTTTGGAAGTTCGTATAGGTAATATGAGCCTTGGAGTGCGAGGCACTTTATTTACCGTTGGGCGTGGCTCTACCGATATTGTTACCATAACAATGTTGTCCGGTTATGGTGAAGTTGATTTTGAACAAAATGTTGAGCTACCTGCCGGAGCCAGAATGTGGGTATACGATGATTTTCATACAGCCGAATACATCTATAGGCTTACCAACCGCACATTTATTTATTCTGAAGATATAAACCACACTGCTGTAATGGAATTTGATATAGGATCAATGGATCTCTTTGTTTTACAAACAATCCAAGATAATTATGCTTACCTTTTGAATGTAGGTACAGTTACCCTTGAAATGCTGGAAGAAGTTGAAGAATGGATAGAGGTTAGGTTAGAAGAACAGCAAGCAGCACGGGAAGAGGCAGCAGCAGAAATTGAAAGCATACTGGGAGAAAATATAGTTATTCCACTGCCACTTGATCCAATCCCTACACCAACTCCTACACCACGGCCAACTCCATCACCGGTAGATGATACAGATAGCGAAGATCCTCCACCACCTTATACGCCGTCACCCGGCGCACTTGCATTTTCTTTGCCTCCAATTTCAGAAACAGAACCTTTTATGGGCAACTACTCAATTCTATTTAGAGTAGCTGCAAAAGAAGAGGATTGGAATGAAATTTAATGCTTGTCGTACTTTGGTAAAAATCACTGATACTTTTGGCGTAAACATTATTGAAAGTCGAGATTAAACAGCTTTTGGTTATGACAAAGGGCGTAGCGTTTGATTATAAAATCAGACACTACGCCCTTTGCAATATCCAAAAAAAGATATTATTTAGCAATTTTTTATACGGTAATAATTCGCAGAGGCTTGTCATATAATTTTTTAAATACGTTAATTTACAACGATTTTTTTTGCAAATCATATGAATATTATTGCAGTCAACCGGTCTGATTTTGTTACCGGTTGGAGGAGGAAAGCTATGTATACCAAAGACATTATTTTGTCTTATGTATCGCCTAATTTAGCTCATAAGCTTGAGAAAGCAGATACAACTTTTTTTGAAAAAATGACAGAATTGCGCATAAGGGTGGACAAGCCTCTTTTGATTTATCAACTGGGAAAAGAATATGGTGTGGGAGAGAAAGGTTTTGAAAAACCGGAGAGCGCGTATCGTCCAACAGCCTCAGATATTGCTGAAACGATAGAGCGCATTAGCCAATATTCACTTTATGCTTTAGAAGAAGAATTACGCATGGGATATATAACACTACCGGGCGGACATCGTGTTGGAATTGTTGGTAAAGGGGTGATAGAAAAGGGCAGTTTGCGAACGATAAGGCCAATTAGTGGGCTGAATATACGCATTTCACGGGCAATTAAAGGCTGTAGCTCCAACATATTCCCACAGATACTAGACACTGATACTCAAAAGAGACTACCTCACAATACGCTTATAATTTCACCACCCGGTTGCGGAAAAACAACTTTACTTAGAGACATTATCCGCAAGTTATCTGATGAACTTGGTCTTACTATAGGGGTCGTGGATGAAAGATCCGAAATAGGGGGCAGTTATAAAGGCATTGCTCAAAATGATGTAGGTATAAGAACAGATTTATTGGATGGCTGTCCCAAGGCTGAAGGTATGGTGCTTTTACTGCGGGCTATGGCACCGGATGTTATTGCTGTAGACGAACTTGGAGGGAGTGGCGACGCTATAGCAGTAGAGAATGTATCTAATGCCGGTGTTAGGTTGATATCTACAGTTCATGGATATGGAATTGAAGATATACGACAAAAACCTAATTTGAAAGTATTATTTGATAAAGGAATTTTTAAAAAATTTGTAGTGCTACGTAAGCCGGGTGAAGAAGGGACGGTGTTTTCACAATGACTTTAATTAGGGTAATAGGTGTGGCACTTACATTAGTGGCTTCCGGTGTCTTGGGCTTGTATTTATCAGGGCTGGGAAAATTTCGCCTTCAAGATCTACTGGAATTTAAAAAGGCACTCCTTATTTTAAAATCAGAAATAGAGTACGTAGCGACACCTTTACCGGAGGCCATGGCTAATATCAGTGTCCGCACAACTAAACCTATTTCTCTGATATTTGAACATTATTCGCAATCATTAAAAAATAATTCTGAAGGTGAAACAGCTTATCAACTTTGGATAGCATCTATAAAGATCCACAAGCAAAAAAGCTTTTTAAAAGACGATGACTGGGAAATAATAGAAAACTTCGGCAAGACTTTAGGCTATTTGGACAAGCAGATGCAAGTGGATACTATAACCTTTACCACGGACTATATAGATGCCCAAGTTTCTAAATTGCAAGAAATTAATGAAAAAAATCAACGCATGTATCGCAGCTTGGGAGTAGTGGGCGGCATATTGTTATTAGTTATATTTTGGTAAGGAACTGTATCAAGTCTATTCAAAAATAGGGTGGGTGCATTATGGATATAAGCGTGGTATTTCAAATTGCAGCAGTAGGGATTTTAGTCGCAGTATTAAACTTGGTATTGCAGCGTGCAGGCAGAGAAGAGCAAGCTATGATGACAACCTTGGCAGGGCTTCTTGTTGTTCTGTTTTGGGTAATACAGTACATTAGCGAACTTTTTGAATCTGTGCAAGCGGTGTTTAACCTGTGACTATTATTCAGGTGGTGGCAGTGGGTGTTCTTAGTGCTGTTTTGGCTCTTACGGTTAAAAAGCAAAGCCCGGAGATTGCCCTAATGATAACAATTGCGGCCAGTGTATTAATTTTATTTATGCTTATGCCTCTGTTGATAGGAGCTGTAGGAGTAATACAAAATTTAGGAGGACAATTAGATACCGGAATTCCTTATGTGTCGTTGGTATTGCAAATTTTAGGCATTGCTTATATAGCAGAATTAGGTGCGCAAGTTTGCTCTGATGCCGGTGAAAGTGCCATAGCCTCTAAAATTGAACTTGCCGGAAAAATTATGATTATGGCAGTTGCTGCACCGGTGCTTTTGGATGTATTGCATATGATAGTGGGGATTATGCCATGAATGACTCTGTAGGCGATTTATCATCTGTATTAGGCAATCATTTACATCAGTTTGATTTGCAGCCTCTGGAACCTTTCTCTTTTACCGATTGGGTATGGCGGGCAATAGAGGGTGATTTAGATATAACCTTTGCAGGTATATCTGAGGGAATATTACGTATCTTCTTTGATGAATTATGGGTAAATGGCGCACTTATAAGACAATTGCTATTGATTGCAGTACTAAGTGCCCTTATCCGCTGCTTGTCGGATTCCTTTAAAAATAAATCTGTAAGCGAGCTAAGTTTTTATGTAAGTTATATCCTGATAATTGCTACGGTTTTTGCCTCCTTCAGGATGTCAACCGGGATATTAATGGACATGGTAAGGCAAGCAACCGGGATGATGGAAGCATCCGTACCCTTAATGATTAGCTTGATGGCGATGTCCGGCAATGTTACCGGTGCTACAGTACTACATCCAATGCTATTTTTAGGACTAACTCTCATGACGAGGTTTATTGCATATGTATATATTCCTCTTGTAACAGGGGCAGCAGCTTTACACATTGTTAATTTGCTTGCAGAAGGAGATGTTCTTGGTAAGTATGTGTCACTTGCTAAAGAAGGGGCAGATATATTATTAAAATTTCTGGTGTTTCTATTTTTATCTTTGCTGGCATTGCAAAAAGTAAGTGCGCCCATCATTGATAATTTGGTTTTACGAACAGCTAAATCTGTAGCAGGAGCTGTACCTGTAGTAGGGGGCGCGCTTAACTCAGCTATGAATACGGTGATTTATTTAAGTTCCGCGGCTCGTAGTGGTGTACTGGTGGCTTTAGTAATCGTTATCTGTATAGCTGTAGCTGTTCCTTTGTTAAAATTGCTGGTTTTTATGTTTGTTTACAAGATAACATCGGCTGTTGTTCAACCCATTGCTGACGATAGGATAGTAAAGTGCCTGGATGGTTTAGGAGATTTTACAGGAATGCTTTTGGGGGCGGGAGTGTTAGTAGCTGTGATGTTTATTTTTACATGTGTACTTATGCTGACTTTGTGATTTTTATGCTGTTTATATGTGGTTAATCTAATATTTTTGTGGGGTGGTTATTGTGTCTGCATTTTTTGAATACATAAGTCATATAACTTATTACTTGATATTTATGGCAATTGTGGGGGTGGTTGCACCTAGCGGTAACTACAAAAAATATATCGCATTAGTAATGGGAATTATGTTAATTGGGATTGTTGTAGGCCCTGTTACAGGACTTTTTACTAGAGATACAATACCTGTTACAGAGTTATTTGCCAATATTATGCCTATCCCTATGTTTGATTCCGGACTTGACGTTAATAGAAGCAACCATGCCAATTGGCAGTACGAGCAGGTGAAGATTGCTTTTCATTCTCAATTAACTTCCCAAGTAAAAACTTTATTGATGCGTAATGGATATGAAATTATATCCGCAGAATGGGTAACATCTGAGGATTTTACCTATATCAATCAATTATTTTTACAAGTAAAAATTATAGAAACAGCACCTACTCCGGTACCGTTTATACGAGTGGCACCCGTTCGTGTAGCTCCTTATCAGCCTCTTGATGAAACAGAGGAAAACGCAGAAGAAATTATGGAAATAAAAAAGTTAGTATCCGACTTCTATAATATGTCCATGGATAATATACATGTAGAGATACGTTACTGAAGAATATATAGAGGAGCTAAAAGATAATTATGAAAACACTTAAAGAGTTATTTAGGACAAAAGATCAACGGATCATTACCTATTTGGGTCTGATGTTGCTTTTGGGAGTACTTTTAATGTTATTAAGCGGGCCGTTCTTTCGCAGACAATCGCATCAAGAAAATGCAGTTATTGCAGAAGGCTCGGATAATGCACCTCTTCTCCCAACAGCACCTCAAACAACCTATACCTACGAACGTATATTAGAAATCCGATTGGAGGAAGCTCTTTCGCTGGTAGAAGGTGTAGGCCAAGTACGAGTACTTGTTACTTTTGCTACAGGACGGGAAACTGTCTTTGCGGTAGACAGAAATACCAGTGTATCTGTTACCCAAGAACAGGATGCCCAAGGAGGCACCAGGTATCAATCCAACCAACAAAACCAGGACAACACTTTGATCATTACAGATCGCACAGGTGTTGATCGCCCAATAGTAGTAACTGAAACTCCGCCAATAATAGGAGGCGTTGTGATTATTGCCGAAGGGGGAGATGATATCTTAGTGAGGGATGCTCTAATAAGGGCAACAAGTACATTGCTGGGCATTGAAATACATAGGGTTCAAGTGATGAGAATGAAAGATAATAATTAAATTTGCTGAAATTAAGGAAGGGGAATAGCAATGTTTGTGCTTAAACGAAACCAAATTATTATTACAGCCTTGGTGGTTATGATAGCTGTAGCGGGATACCTAAACTATATGGATGGCAGTCCGGCTAACGCTGATTTTGTTACTAATGCACAAGGAGAAATATCTCCGCTGGTACTTGAAGATGACTTCTTTTTTTCTGACATAGATTTTTCTGATATTGTCTTTGAAGTAAATGATGATCATAACCCGGCTATAGCAGTAAGTGCTGATTTGGAATCCGAACCGGGAGAGGCTGTTTTTGTAACTACAAGCAACGAAGCTTCGTTCTTTGTTCAGGCAAGGCTTAACAGAGAACAGGCCAGAGCCTCAGAAAAAAGCATACTCACAGGACTCATTAACAACGAAAACATAGAATCAGAACAAAGGGCGCAAGCAGCAGATAACATGATAGATATTCAAAGGAGAATAGAAAGGGAATCCGCCGCCGAATCTATGATAGAGGCTAAAGGATTTTCAGAAGTATATGTACGCATTGGGGAAAATAGTGTAGATGTAGTTGTTAATAAGGAAGTCTTAACAGATGCAGAGGTAGCACAAATAGAAGATATTATCCGACGCAAAACAGGAATGCAAACCAATCAAATACACATTAGTCCAATGAGACGACAATAGTATTTTTTCACAATACAAAGGATCGCAACCGGTATCATTTTGTTACCGGTTGACCTTATAAAAAAGGGGCTGTTGCAAAACCGTAAAAACGGTTGGCAACAGCCTTTTTTGAATGAAAATGGATATTGCAGAATTAAAGCCGTCCTCCCAAGGGAGCAGAAATGGAGAGGTCTGTTCTTTTTTTGTTGAAATTGTTGGGAAAAAGCGTGATGTCAGAAACAAGTAGCGAAAGATAACAAGGTAAGTTATAATAGGATAAAAAAACAAAGGATGAAAAAAATGGTATTAATTCCACTGATTTGCCCGCAATGTGGTAGCGAAAATGTAGCATTCTCCCAAAACCCCACGGTTTTAATTAGGCACTGTCGGCCAAATAACCACAAAAAAATATATTGATCCTGCTAAAACCAAAATAAGCAACAGTCCGGCAGCAATTGCACGTATAATATCTCCGCGAGGTACCTTCTCTTTCCCTTTTTTTGCACCTTTTAAGGAGGCTTTTAATTTCTTAATAGATTTGTAGCGTTTTTCCTTTTTATATGCACATGCTTTAAGTATAATATCTGAAAGCGTTGAATATTTGTCACAATGGTGGGGTGCAGGGATTTCTTCACCGTCTTTTCGCCTTGTTATTGCTTCTTTAATTTGAGCTTTTTTATCTTCAGCAATCTCTAGTTCAAACGGAACAAGGTTGTTGTTCATCAACTGATAAAGTAGAATGCCTATACTATATATATCAGAACTTTTGTGTTTTTCTCTTAGAAATATTTCAGGTGCTGCGTATTTTGATGTAGCGTTTATCGCTTCTTGGCTTTTAATGGACACATGTTCAGGTTGAGTGATAACAAAATCTGCTAATATATATTTTGATTCGTCGCTTTCTTTTGAGTGAAAAATAAAAATGTTTTCAGGCTTTATGTTACCATGTGTGACTTTTTGTCTATGTAGAATTTCTACTGCCTCACAAAGACGCAACCCCGTATCTATAATATTTTCTTCGCTAAAGTCAAAATTGTAATTATTTAATTCTGTCTTTAAATTAAGCTCATAAAATTCCATGAGAATCAAAATATCTGTACCGTTTCCGTCCGGCCAGCTCCTTATCTCGTATTTCAGTGGAATCAATAATAACTGCCCTTTTATCTTTTCCAACCTACTAAATTCATTATCAAATTTTTTAATAATTTCTTTGTATTTATCATCAGTTTTGTAAATTGAAAGAGGAATCACTTTAACAACTGCTACCTTGTCATTTTTAGAATGCATTTTATAAACAGATGTATAAGTGCCATGTCCAATTATTTCTCCAACCATAGGATATTCTTTAAAAAAAGGTTCAGTAATAGAATATCTGGTAAGTCTTTCTTTTATGTCATCCATTTATTTTTCACCTCGTATCTTTGCTTACATTATGCAAAATTAGTATACTTAAAATAGTACAGATAAAGTTAAAAAGCAACAACACTCCAACGCTTCCTAAATAGTTAATAATCGTTGGGGCATATATTGGATCATACATTGCTCCTGCAAGCTGTATGCTAAACATTCCGTAAAGACCCACTATCATACCAAGTAAACGATATGTCCAATGGCTAATAGTTGTATATGAAACAAAATTAAGGGCTTCTCCTATAGGAAATAATGTTCCTGCAAATAACAATTGAAACATAAGTATACATGATACAACCTGCATAATATGGTCGTTTTTCTTTATTATTGACGATATAAAAAGCCCAAAAGCTGCTGATGTAAATATAGTTATAATAATAACAGAGGCAACATGGGCTATTAAATCTCTGCTAATTGGCCAAATAAATGTCAGTATACATACAAGAGTAAAAGCAATACCTTGAAGAAAAGCAAGTAAAAATTGTACAGTTATTTTTGATGTAACATACGCGCTTAACCGTAAACTCACAAGATATTCACGCTTTACTATCGGTCGCTCTGAACATATTTCTTGTATAGAATTAAACAGTCCCATAAAAATTGATGCACAAACCATAGCGAATAAAACCAGCCCGGTTTCCTCAAATACTTCAAATAAATTATCTTTAGAAAGGGTTATAAGCCACACTAGTATAGCAAGAATAATTGGTTGAACAGCTAACATTATTAATTTTTTCTTATCGTTACATATGGTTTCAAGATAACGTCCACAAAGTGCAGAATATTGCATGAAAAATGGAACATTCTTTTTCTTTTTTACTAATGCGCTAGATGATGTATCATTTTTGTCGCTAAGAGGCACAGAAAATTTTTTTGCCCAGCCTTTCGGGTCTCCCTCATCACTTACAAGCTCGTAAACGGAGTAAACATCTCCGGTGAATTTGGTTTCCTTGCCCTCCGGGTCTTTTTCAAAAAATTCTTTTAGGAACTGCATATCGCCATAAAAACACATATGTCCGCCTGAGCCAAATACTATTATTTCATCGCAGTAAGAAAGGATTTTTGGATTATGAGTTACCATCAATACTGTTTTTCCACTTTCAGCTAATTTACGCAATTCCCTCATCAATTTTTCTTCTGTATACGGGTCAAGTCCCAAACCCGGATTGTCAAAGAAAAATATGTTTGGTTCTGCAAGCAGCTCTATAGCTATATTGGCACGTTTTCGCTCTCCAGCGTTTAAGCTGTTGATTTTTGCATCTTCTTTGTTGCGTAATTTAAGGGTACTAAGCACCTTGTCAATTTTTTTATCAATTTCAGCTTTTGTTAAATCTTTCGCAAGGCGGTTTGCAAGGTGAATTTTAGTGGTATACGTAAGCATACGGCGTAATTTAAGGTTGCCATGCATAATATCATGCTGTGGTATATATCCAATCATGCTTTTAAGGTGGTCATAATTTTCATATAAATCAAGATTGTTAAATTTTACGCTACCCGAATCAGCCCGTTCAAATCCTGAAACAGCATTCAAAAATGTTGTTTTTCCTGAATTGACCCCTCCTATGATCGCAACAAATTTCCCGGGTTCTATCTCTAGCGATACGTTTCGTAAAATTTCCTTGCGCGCTCCTTTTTCTTTTAAAGTATGACTCAATGCAGAAACATTCAGCGTTACTTTGCTTATATTTTCATTATGTATAATTATCCCTGAAGTGTAAATAAGTTTAGAGTTAGCTATACAAATAACATCCCACTCTTGCAATTTATGAGCTTTAGAAAACGGTTTGCCATTAATAAAGAGTTTGTTAACAATAATACCCTTGGTGCTAGTGTCTTTACGCTCTATCACAAACCGGTTATTATCTTTTTTATATATAGTTGCGTGTTTTTTGGATACACTCGGATGGTTAATTGTTATATCACAACTCTCGTCTCTTCCAATTTTCACAGTTTCTTTATTAAGTATTACTTTGCTCCAGTTACCATCAATAGGACATGTTGAATAAATCATAACAACACCTTCCGGTTGCGGTAACAGTATGTTATCAATTTGTATGATAGTGCCATTGCTTAATTTTTTTGAATTTTCAATGCCGGGCTGCATTTTTTCGCCATTAAAATATATACCACCATTATCTGCATCATTAGGATCATACACTTTACACTCAGTACCATCTATTTCAATTACAGCATGTTTTTCTGAAATTAAAGGAGAATCTAAAGGTATATCAACATCATTCCCCTTAATATCCCTTCCTATTGTTACTATTGGTTTATTAAAATCTTTTTTCAGATTAAATTCCTTGATTTTTTGATTACCGTAAATGATTACCAAAAAGCACTCAGAAGGTGTCTCTTTTTTATGTGTTGAAGCATTGATTATTTCGTAATCCGGCATGATTTTTCTCCTTTGGTTTCCGGCTTACAGCACCTCCACTTCGCACTAACGTGTTTCGTGTCGGTGAAGGGGGCGCAATTTTCGCTTGCATCAACACGTAAACGTGTTAATGTCAATTGGAATTGCTATAGCATATTAATGAAGCCGTACTTGATGAAAGTATAATCATTATATCTTATTCAATTTGCTTATTCAAACA
>WQVX01000038.1 GCA_009785615.1 Defluviitaleaceae bacterium
ATTAAATTAGATATACTTTCTTCTTTACATATCTTGAAAATAAAAACAGAAGCCGCCATAAATGACGACTTCCCTTCACCGCTATTACAAACGAGAGCAACTATAAATAACTGCTCCCCTTCACCGCTATCTGATAGATAGAGCATAGCACAGATTATTCTATCCTGTCAATGCTCATTTTATGCCGTGCAATGATATTTTGCTACTGATTTCGCTTAGTATGTCACCCTTAACATCACCGATGGGGCTATTGAAATCTACCCGTAATAGACTTATAGGTACAATCCTTAAAATATTCGCCCAACGTGGACGATGGGGCAGTCCGTGTACATTTTTGACTTCAACATTTATTTCTGGTTTGTTTGAGGGTTGAGAAGATAAGAGAATTACAATTAAAACGCTCTTGGTATTTTTTAGTATTATTGCTGGGTGCTTACCTCTAAACTCATGTCCAATATTGAAACCGAAGTTTACCCATACGACTTTGCCATGTTTGATAACGAGGCTATGTATGAGTGTTTCAGCATCTTGTAGTGATAACGCAGTTTTCTTGGCGTTAATCACATATGCACCAGTAGATGTATCGTGTTTATAATAATTGTCAACTATTGCCCTCTTGTCTGGTCGCAAATAGTTGTAATCTCTTAGGGTTATTTTGTTAGGAATGATTTTGTGAGGGATAGAAAAAATTTTCTCTTCCCGTAATATTTCTGTTTTCTTGCGTATCCAACCGAAATAGTCTGCTCGTATTCCCAAGGCATCAAGGTCTAGCGGTTCTATTGAAGCTACATCATTGAGATGTTTTTGTAGTTCTATTTGGCAAGCTGTTAGTGCTTTCTGTGTATCTGATAAGGTCATATAGGTTGCTCCCTAATTTTGTTTATCCTACGCTATTAGCATGTTGGCATTTGTAATTATAGCATCTTGCAAACATCTTCGCCAGAATTAGTGTGGCTCTCTGATACATTTTCTGGTGGGGGTACTGCAATTAAACAAATGAATTTCGGGCAAGGAATTATCGAATTTGACATTTGCAGTAAATTGCAGTAGCATCACTAGGAAGGATTCAACCAAACCGTTGTAAACAAGGACTTTCAAGCGTTAATATGACAGCTAGAACACTTCCTTGGTAAGGAGGAAGTCGGCAGTTCAAATCTGCTCGAGAGCTTCAAAATTACCATCTAAAGTTGCCTAAGATTATCTGCATTGCTGTCAATTTTAGAAACCCCTATCCTCCACCTAGCCCTCCAATAGGTTTGGTGGATTTTTTTGTTAAGACTTTCAAACCCCTCGTCTCTATCCCTACCCATTCACTATCTAAAAATGTGGTGTCCATCGTGTAGCGGAACAAATATATCAAAAAATGGAACAGATCAAAATGGAGCACAGCGATATTTGTGTAACAACAAAGAATAGACATGTCCATTGGACATGTCTACTATATTATTAATGTGCAAAAATAGAGCAAAACACTGAATTTACGCCATTTGTGGCACTTCTACAATGGATGAATTTGCTTTTATACAACAATGCTTGAGCATCTGCAAAATGGCTTAAATACAGGATAGATAAAATTTTACTCTAAAATTGCACATTTATAGTACTATACTCATTTTTTATCGCCCATTGGTGATTTTATCTGTTTTTCATTCTCATTGGCAAGATTGTTGCAATTTGGAATACCCTGCTTTCTTTCCCTAACGCATTGCGTCAAAAGAAATTCTATTTGCCCGTTTATAGATCGAAAATCATCTTCAGCCCAAGCTGCCAAGTCCTTCCATAGAGAGTCAGATATTCTCAGTAGTATCTGCTTCTTTTTATCCATAATTGTTTATGCCTAGTATAAAGAGCCACTATTTACTATAGGCTGGGCATCTTTATTTCCGCATAGCACTACCAAAAGATTACTTACCATAGCAGCTTTCCGCTCTTCATCCAAACGAACTATGTCATTTGCATTGAGACGTCGTAAGGCCATTTCTACTATATCTACAGCACCTTCTACTATCGTATGCTTGGCATCTACAACGGCAGAGGCTTGCTGTCTTTGTAACATAGCCGAAGCTATTTCCGGTGCATACGACAAATTAGTAATGCGAGCATCTACAATTTCTAACCCTGCAATGTTTGCTGCTATCTGAATTTCTGCTTTTAATGCCTCTGCAATTTCATGACTGTTACCTCTTAATGACATAGAATCAGTATCGCTTGGAGCATCATACGGATAAAGACTTACGATATTTCTTAGTGCCACATCACACTGTACAGACAGGTATTCTAAATAATTTTCTACATTAAACATTGCTTTTGTTGTGTCTATAATGCGCCAAACCACCATTGTATCAATGATTATAGGATTTCCTATCAAATCATTGACCTTTTGCTTGTTGTTATTGATAGTTTTAGTTTTAAGGGATATTTTTTTGCCGGGAAAATATGCTTCCCAACTGTCATCTGCTTTTGGCTGAGCTACTTCAGCACTAGTAGGTTCTTTAACGACAGGCGCATAACCACTATGCCAGAATGCCATAAAAAATATCCCGGGGCCTTTAAGTGTACCATGATACTTTCCAAAAAAAGTAAACACCATGGCCTCGTTGGGTTGCAAAATTTTAATACCGTAGTAGATGATAGGTCCAATTATAAAAAGATAAATTATTGCTATTACCAGCATCATTACGGATATTGTGAGGCCGGCAGAAACAAAGAATAATACTATAGCAGCAATAGCTAACAGCATTGCTATGGTGTTTAACACCAAAAAAGGCAGACCATTTAGAGGGCGGAGTTCCCGTTCTTCTACGACCATTTGTTGCTTAACTTGATTTTGCATTTGATAACCTCCTTAATCATAATAATATTATAATAATATCATTATGATTATTTGTCAAGGGAAAGGAATATATAAAAAAAGCGACCACTCAAAATATGAGAAAGTCAGCTTTTTACCTTGGGGTAAATGTCGTTTTAGAACAACACTAACGAAATAGGCATTATAATAGCTATAGCAACAACTGTGGCAACAGTTACAATTACCGCACCATACCTAAAAACTTCTTTACCGGTTACCCACTCTTCATTACTCCATAACATAGCGGCAAAAACTGAGGCAGATGGTAAAATAATAGAATAATGTAGCAACAGTGTAGTTGTAGCTGCTACTGCCGGCAAATTTGCCCCGGCTTCTATGCCAAAGGCAACGAGTATTGGCATAAGTGCAATACCTATTACCATAGAACTAGCAAAGCTTGTAATGAAAATTCCAATTAACAACATTATTACAAAGAAAATAACAGGAGAGTGCCCGCCCAATACCGGTTGAAAGATTAATATCATCATATCTATTACACCGGTGACCGGATTTGTTAAAGCACTTGCAATAGCCATAGCCACTGCTACCATAACAAAAATATCCCAGTTTACACTACTTGCAGCAACAGCTTTAAAATCCAAAATGGGTTTGCCTTTTATTTGTATCATACACATAGCACCGGTCAGCAATATTGCTACACCGGTTGCACCAAGAGTATTAAGTAATTCGGTTACTATAAAATCGTCCGGCAAAAAGCTAGGTAAAAGCATGAGAAATACAAACCCTAACATACTATAAAAATTAGCTTTTTGTAATGGACTCATCGCAGGTAATGGATCTCTGTCAAACATTCCGGTATTAACATTAGCTACATTTTTTAGCTCTTCCGGTTTTAATACAATTTTCATAAATGTACAATAAATTATAAAAACAACAACAGAATATATAAAACCAAGAAGCATGTATTGAGGTATAGGCATTGTCACACCTGATGCTGTTTCAAAAACGCTAAGAATTGCAAGGGTTGAACCCGTAAAAGGTAAAGAAGCTTGTCCGGATATTGCCCCTAAGAAAGTACCAATAAGCATAAGGGTGCTAAATTTATCCCCTTTTTTATAGTTAAGTTCTTTTAATACCCCATAAAGCACAGTCCACATAAGTATCAAAGAAGGTGTTACGTTTACAGCCACAGACAGCGCGTAAGTGGCAAAAAAGAAAACAAAGCTAAATACTATAGGTCTGTTGTTAAAAATTTTTCTGGTTAAAAACCATCTGGTAATATATTTTGTAGCACCTACATGCTGAGGCGAACCAAACAAAATCATTGAGAAAAGTAGTAAAACAGGAACAGAACTGCCAAATGACATTGTTAAAACTTGCCCAAAACCTGCAAAATCTGTAAGGCCAAAAGCTACAAGTGCAATAAGACTAGGCCATAAAAAACCAACAAAGCACCAAAGCCATATTACACCTATGAATACTCCTACAACCTGCATACCTACATCAGTAAGGGGATATATAGGCATAAATATACGGCCAAAAATAAACATTAAAAATAACCCAATAACAACATGCAAGTAAAAGCTTATACCCCTGGCTTTAGAAAATTGTAACATAATTTCCCTCCTAAATATAAAAAAATAACCTCTCATCACTAGGCTAATATAGCCCAGGGACGAGAGGTAATCTCGCGGTACCACCCTGATTGCTCCAAAACGGAGCCACTCAAATGGGGTCTATTAACCCCTGTCCTGCTAACGGTGGACATCCGAACACACCTAGCAATAGAAGATTAACTTAAAAATCATCATATTGTTCAATGTGTTAGCTCGGGAGTGTATGTTATATATCCGTCAGTCACTGCTTGCACCAAGGCAATTATTAATTGCCACCGCAGCCTCTCTTGCGTTAACTTAAAAAGTTACTCAACTGATTAGGAGTATTTTTTGCTCCGTCTTAGCATTTAAAGCACTGTAACATATTTTTTGCAAAGTGTAAAGGATTTTTTCCAAATACACATGTACTGTATTTGAAAATGAACGATATGTCTGCCCTGAAGCTTTCACGACAATGGATATCAAGAAATTTTCCCTTTATTCTTGCATTCTAAGCAACAAGTCTCTATAATAGCCATAAAATAGACAATAAAATCAATAATAGCCAAAGGGGGCGAGTTTATGACCTGTGATGAACTATATAAAGAACTCATCGAAAAAATAAATCATTATCATCCCCATACCCGGTTGGAACTGGTTGACAGAGCCTATCGGCTGGCTTATAGCGCACATGATGGTCAATTTCGTAAATCCGGTGAACCTTTTATGATTCATCCTTTGTGGGTGGCTGTTATCTTAGCCGAGCTTAGGCTGGATACAGAAACCATTGTGGCTGCTCTTCTTCACGATGTTGCAGAGGATACCCAATATACTATAGAAGATATTGCTGTAGAATTTGGTGATGAGGTTGCACTTTTGGTAGATGGTGTTACCAAACTTAAAAAATTTCAGTATACATCTAAAACTGACGAAATGGCTGAAAATTATCGCAAGATGTTTTTTGCTATGTCTAAAGATATTCGGATAATTATAATAAAAATTGCTGACCGCCTTCATAACATGCGTACTCTACAGTATCAGTCAGAGAAGAAGCAGATAGAGATAGCCCAAGAAACATTAGAGATTTATGCACCCCTAGCCCATAAGCTGGGAATATCTCGCATTCGTTATGAGTTGGAGGATTTAGGCTTTAAATATCAGGATCGCGAATCTTACTCAGAATTGGCCAAAAAAATTGGTTTAAGACAAGCTGAGAGGCACGCCATGATAGAAGAAATTGTACAGGAAATCTATGAAAGACTTGAAGCCTATTCTCTAAAAGCTGTAGTGGATGGGCGTCCCAAACATTTTTTCAGTATCTATAAAAAAATGATTTCTAAAGGTAAGCAACTAGATGAAATTTATGACCTTTTTGCAGTAAGGGTACTGGTGGAAGAATTACAAGACTGTTATCAGGTTTTAGGTATTCTTCATGAAATTTATACTCCTCTTCCGGGACGTGTAAAAGACTTTATTGCAATGGCAAAGCCAAATAGGTATCAATCTCTTCATACTACTCTGATGAGAAATGGTGATCCCTTTGAAGTTCAAATACGCACTCATGATATGCACAAAATAGCAGAGTTTGGAATAGCTGCTCACTGGCGATACAAAACCGGAAAAACAGGCAAAAGCGAGCCTGATAGTGCTGAAGATAAACTTCAATGGTTAGGTAGGCTTTTAGAATGGCAGCGTGAGCTTTCTAACAATGAAGAATACATGGACGCTGTTAAATTTGACCTTAGTATCTTCAAAAAAAATGTTTACTGCTTCTCACCAAAGGGTGATGTTATAAGCCTAACAAGCGGCTCTACAGTTATAGATTTTGCCTACGCTATACACAGTGCAGTAGGCAATCACATGGTAGGTGCCAGGGTTAATGGTGCTGTTGTTCCTTTTAATCATGAACTTAATACCGGCGATAGGGTAGAGGTTATTACAAGCCAAAACCAAAATCCAAGCAAAGATTGGCTTAACATAGTAAAAACCACCCAAGCACGCACTAAAATAAATCAGTGGTTTAAAAAGCAAAATCGTGCAGATAACATCCAACGCGGAAAAGATTTGTTGGAAGAAAAGGCAAAATCTAAGGGTGTAAGCTTAGATGAGCTTTTAGCAGACAATCGTATGAATAGTGTGCTCAAGAGATACAATTTTACTACTTTTGACTCTCTTTGTGCCACAATAGGTTATGGTGGTTTGCGTGAGGGACAGGTTATTAACCGCCTCTATGAAGAGTATAAACAAGCCCAGCCTGTTATAGTAGAAGATTTAGTAGACGAGCTTCTTAAAGCAGGTAATAAAGAATCTCCAAATGCCCGCAAAACCAAAAGTGGTGTTTATATTCCGGGAGTTGGGGATGCAGACGTGCGTTTTTCAAAATGTTGCAGTCCTTTACCCGGGGACGAAGTTGCAGGATTTGTTACACGTGGGCGTGGTGTTACTATTCATCGGACTGATTGTGTTAATATTATTCATCTGGATGAAAGCAGCAGACGCCGCCTTATTGAAGTTGAATGGAGCATTGATAACGAACGCCGCACTTATCGGGCAGACCTGCGTATTCATTGTATGGATCGTGAAAATATGCTGTTGGATATCACCCGCATACTATCAGACGAGGGATTGAATGTAAAGGCACTTAATGTTCGCTCAGACCGCGGAGAAGTAATTATGGATCTGGGAGTAGAACTTTCCAGCCGCAATCAGCTCCAAAAATTACAAGAAAAGATCAAGCGACAATCAGGTGTATATGATATTGAGCGTGTTACCGTATGATTCAACAGGACAAGCAAGATCGTATCACCTGCATATTAAACGGTCACAACTATACTCATGATGTTCAGGTTATCACACAAGTATTTTTTGCTAATGTAAAGTTTGCTTTTTTAGAAACTTCTAATTTGCAAGCTTCTGACGAGACCATTCCAAACAGTGGCTATGCAGTTGTAAGCACCTTATCAGGTAAATTCTGTACAGGTGAGTTATATTGTGACGGAAAGCAGATATCTACTCACACGCTTAAACTCCCGGAATCTACTATAATGATAACAAAGCGAACTATAATGCTTGCGTTATTTAATGCATTAAAAGAAGCAACTAACAAGCCTACTCCTTGGGGAACCTTAACAGGAGTGCGCCCGGCAAAAAAAGTGCGAATGTGGCTGGAGGAAGGCATCACCGAAGAAGTAATCGCCAAATGGCTAAAAGATATATATCAATGCAGAGAGGACAAGATTCAGCTTGCAATAAATGTAGCCGGGGCAGAGGAAAAACTAATATCAAAATATAATGATTCTGCGAAGGTTGGGATATATATTGGTATTCCATTTTGCCCCGGCCGTTGTTTGTATTGTTCTTTTGTAACGGCTCAAAAGAACGGTGAAGATGTCCATAGTCGATATCTAAATGCTTTGGCAAAAGAGTGTGAAAGTATTGACGCAAATTCCATAAATACAATTTATATAGGTGGAGGTACTCCAACAGTTTTATCCGAAAGAGATCTGGAAAAATTGTTGAAAATATGTACTCAATTTACAAAAATTTCAAAAGATGTAGAGTACACTGTAGAAGCCGGACGTCCGGACAGTTTAAATAAAGAAAAACTAGCTCTACTCAAAGAATATGGTGTTACTCGTATCGCTATCAATCCCCAAACATTAAGTGACGAAACTCTAAAACGCATTGGGCGTGCTCATACTGCCAAAGATTTTTATAAAGCTTACGAAATGGCTCAACAAGCTGGATTTGACAATATCAATACGGATATAATAGCCGGATTGCCGGGAGAAACACCTGACGATATGCAACGCACTATGGAAGGATTAAAAAAAATAGCACCTGCACATATTACAGTCCATACTTTAGCAGTTAAGCGTGCTTCTAAGTTAAATGAAAATCGTCCGGTAGCGACAGACATTTCCTCAAATATAGGAGATTTTGAGACAATAGATGCGATGCTTGCTATAGCTCAGAAAGTATGCGAAGATTTAAAACTTTCTCCTTATTATATGTATAGGCAAAAGAATATGGTCGGGCATTTTGAAAATATAGGATACTGCTTGCCGGGATATGAGTGCTTGTACAATGTTGCAATGATGGCAGAGACACAAACGGTACTGGCAGCAGGTGCCGGAGCTGTCACAAAAATTGTCGAGGACACCCAAAATGGGTCTTTAATCAAACGTAAATTTAACCCAAAAGATGTTGAAACTTATATAGAACGTATAAATCAGACAAATAGAACGGATGGATAATTATGAACTTTCAAGCTCCCAAGGGCACAAAAGATATATTTGGAGAAGAGGTACGAGCCTGGCAATGGCTTGAATCTCACATAAGAGAGACATGTAATATATTTGGATTTGGGGAAATTCGCACCCCTATTTTTGAACATACAGAGCTATTCCTGCGCGGAATGGGAGATACCACCGACGTAGTGCAAAAAGAGATGTATACTTTTAAAGATAAAGGCGACCGCAGTATCACTTTGCGCCCGGAAGGTACAGCCGGCACAGCTAGAGCATTTGTTGAACAAGGAATGTATAATGATCCAATGCCTGCTAAACTTTATTATATTGGCCCCAATTTTCGCTACGAGAACCCACAAGCGGGAAGATTTCGCCAACATCACCAGTTTGGGATAGAAGCTTTTGGCTCGCCGGAACCGGCAATGGAAGCTGAAGTCATATCACTTGGATACTATCTTCTGCAAAAATTGGGAATAACAGGCGTTACAGTATGTATCAATAGTTTGGGATGTAAAGAATGCCACGGAGAATATCGAAATCGTTTGAAAGCCTTCGTAGGTGACAATTTAAACACACTTTGCGAAGAGTGCCGGAAGCGTTTTAATAAAAACCCACTGCGGGCTTTAGATTGTAAAGTGGAAAAATGCCGAAACACCATGAGTAATGCACCATCCATACTGGAATCTTTAGACGAAGAATGTAAAACTCATTTTGAAACCTTACAGACTTTTTTAAAGGATATGGAAATTCCATTTATAGTTAATCCAAAAATTGTAAGAGGGCTTGACTATTATACCCGTACAGTCTTTGAATTTACAGCGGAGGGTCTACCTACTGTAATAGGTGGTGGCAGATATGATAACTTGATTGAAGAAATAGGTAGCGGGATATCTGTTCCGGCAGTTGGCTTTGGCATGGGAATGGATCGACTTCTCATTTTGCTAAAAAATCAAAATTTATTGCCGGAAAATAACCGGCTTCCTTGTCGAATATATATAGGCCACGCCGGAGAAGCAGGTTATCAAAAAGCTAAAGTGCTTGTACACGCCCTCAGAAATTTAGGAACAGCAGCAGAAAGTGATTTGCTTAAACGTAGTGTAAAGGCTCAAATGAAATATGCCGGAAAGCGCAGTGCTGATTTTTCCATGATTATAGGTGATAACGAAATAGAGGCAAATAAAGCAAAAATTAAAAATATGGAAACGGGAGAGCAATCAGAAGTGGCACTAGAAGCCGATTTTATAAGGGCTTTTATTGATAAAAACCAATAGAAAAAGCAAGTGAGGTATTATAGATTATGAAATTTTTACGTATCATAGTTTTAGCTGCATTGTTAGGATTATCGGCATGTGCTGATGGACAATCAACACTTGCAACAACACAAGAAAGGATCATTCCTGTTAACACAGCTCCTGTTAGTACAAGCACTATTTACAGTCAGCTTTCATATGCGGGACAGGTACATGCAGCAGAGCATATTGCTGTTATGAGCCGTGTACCCGGGATGGTAGATCAGGTTATGGTAGATGTAGGTGATTTCGTAAGCGAAGGAGACATCTTGTTTACCATGGATCCTGTAGATTTGCAAAATAATATCAATTCTCTTACTGCTCAACTGGCTACTGCTGAAGCGGCAGTTAATTCTGCCCGTACAGGAGTTACGCAAGCAGGAGGCAGTGCAGTTCAGCAGCAAATTTTACAAGCAACCGGTGGTGTTGCTCAAGCAGAAACAGCTATGGCTCAAGCAGAAACCCAAGTAGAGCAAGCTTCTTTGGGGCTTAGTCAAGCGCAAAATGCTCATGACACTGCCAGACAAAGCTATATGGATACATCTGCGCTTTTTGTTGCAGGTGTTGCTACACGTATGCAAATGGATCAATCAGAAATGGCTTTGTCTAATGCACAAATAGCTTTAGAACAGGCTCAAAACAACTATAATATAGCTAATGTTGGCCTATCACAAGCGCAAACATCTCACCGGCAAGCAGTACAAAGTCATCAGCTTGTTGTAGGAGAAATGCCCGAAGAAAACAGACAGAGAGCACAAGATGCTTTAGCGCAAGCCACTGCTCAAAGAAACAGCTTACAGGTTAACTTAAATGCTGCCCGCGAGCAGCTTAACAACGCATCTATACGTTCACCTATTTCCGGTGTTATTGGCTCAAGAAATATAGAGCCTCAAACAATGTTAGGCCAGGGAACCCCACCATTTACTGTAGTCAGTGCTGATACGGTTACAGTTAATGTGGAAGTAACAGAGGCTATTATTAACCGTATTTATGCAGGGCAAAAAGTATCCGTCCGTATAGGCGCGGCATCTGCTGAACTCTTTGTTGGTGAAGTAACGTTAGTAAGCCCGGCTGCTAATCAAATGACTTCTACTTTTACAATAGAAGTTTCTGTTGATAACCATGCAGGAACCATCCGCCCGGGAATGTTTGCAGAAGTTTTCTTTACCAGAGACAGGGCGGAAAATGCAGTTGTTGTGCCAAGAAGTGCAGTACTTATTGAAAATGGAGAGCCTGTAGTATATGTAGCAGATGGCGATAGAGCCATACGCAGACCTGTAGTTATCGGAATAGACACTGGTGCAGAAATAGAAATAATAAGCGGTCTATCCTTGGGAGAGCCTTTGATTATAAGAGGGCAAACTTCTGTTACTGATGGAGTAGCAATTTTGATAGTAGAAAGTGGAGGCGATATTTAATGAGCCTGCCTGCTTTTGCTATTAAACGCCCTGTCACCACTGTTATGTTAACATTAATTGTGGTAATTTTAGGATTGATGGCCTTTGTCAATTTACGACAAGAATTAATGCCGGAAATGGATTTAGGAATTGCTATAGTTTTTGCTTCCTATGACGGTGCAGGGCCGGAAGAAATAGAAAATCTTGTAACACGCCCCTTGGAAAATGCTTTAAGCACAGTTAGCAATCTACGTAACATGACCACTACATCTTCTGCGGGAACATCTATTATTGTATTGGAATTTGAGGATGGGACAGACATGGACTATGCTGCCCTAAACATGCGTGAAAACATTGATATGTTTAGGCCATTGTTTCCATCAGGTTTAGAACCCAGAGTAATGCAAATTGATCCTAGCATGATGCAAAGTTTTGTAGTTGGTGTTACCGGCGACTATGATATGGTGCGACTTAAAAATGTGGTGGAAGATCAAATTGTACGACGCATTGAGCGTTTGGAAGGTGTAGGTTCTGTAAGCATCAGCGGCGGGGTAGAACGTGAAATTAGCGTGGAACTTAACCCTACCCAACTAGCAGGACACGGCATTACTGCAATGCAAGTTGCCGGAATGTTAGCACAAGAAAATGTTAACCGCCCTGGTGGTGCTTTAATTCAAGGCGAAACAGAACTTCAAGTGCGTACAGTGAATGAATTTCAATCGGTGCAGGAAATTGAAAACTTGCCTATTATGACCCCTACAGGTGCAGTTATCCGCTTAACTAATGTAGCTCGCGTAGTAGATGGCTTTAGAGAAGTGACTTCTTACTCTGTCATCAATGGTCGGCAAGGAGTAACTTTGTCCATAACTCAACAATCAACAGCTAATACTGTTGAAGTTGGAGAGCGAATACACAGAGAGCTACAGTTATTGCAACAGGAGTTCCCACATTTGGAATTTACGGTCATCTCAGATACTTCCCATTTTATTGTGACAGCACTTAGTAATGTATGGGTAACAGTATTTCAGGCAACAGGTTTAGCTATGCTGGTGCTGCTTTTGTTTTTGGGCAATATCCGATCTCCGTTGATAATTGGAGTATCTATCCCTGTATCTCTGGTAGCAAGTTTGGCTTTAATGTACTTTGCAGATATGACCCTTAATATGGTATCCCTAAACGCCTTAGTTATAGGCGTTGGACTTTTGATAGACAATGCTATTGTGGTTTTGGAAAGTATATACCGTTATATCAATCAAGGGTTAGAACCCAAAGAAGCTGCTCGTAAAGGTGCCCAAGAAGTTGGACTGGCAGTAACAGCCGCCACACTAACCACTATTGCTGTTTTTGTACCTGTATTGTTTGTAACAGGAATAGCAGGAGCAATGTTTGGTCAGTTAGGTTTGGTGTTGTCTTTTACCTTGCTTTCTTCCTTAGTTGTTGCTATGACTTTTGTTCCTATGGCTTGCAGTAAATTTTTAAAACCTCAGCCGGATTCACAAAAGGGCGGTACTCCTTTTCGTAAGTTTTGGCTTGCTTGGAATCGCTCATATGGAAGATTTGAAGATCGTTACAGCCGCGTGCTGAGATGGTCTCTTGGACACAAAGCGGTAGTTATTGTACTTTTTTTGGTGTTCCTGCTTGGATCCGGTTCTATAATCGGCATGATGGGTATGGAATTTATGGGATCAATGGATCAAGGTCAGGTGAATATCTCTGTATCTGCTCCCAGAGGCGGATTACTTGATGAAATCAGCGAACTTACCGAAACTGCACTAAGTCGCATAAGTGATATGGAAGAAATTGAAAACATATCTGTTACTGTAGGTTCCGGTGGTGGACTAGCCGCCATGTTTGGAGGCGGATCTACAAATAACTCATCTATTTTCATTCAACTAACGCCTAGAGATGGTCGCCGCACAGTTGATGCTGTAATGGAAGATATGCGAAATCGTATCCATCCTTTACCCGGTGCTGAGGTTACAGTTACATCCTCTGATGGCATGGGTGGAGGTATGGGCGGTGGCGGAAATACCGTAAGCTTTAGCCTTTTTGGCGATGACATGGGCTTGCTTGCCTATACAGGTGATGACATAGTTCAACTTATTTCCACTTTGCCTACCATTAGAAATGCAGAAAGCTCATTACAAGCCGGATATCCCCAGGCTCAAGTTGCGGTAGACCGCCAACGAGCAAGCCGCTATGGATTACAAGCCTCAGCAATTGCTAGTACAGTGCAAATGGCTATTGCAGGTACTACTGTAACGCAATACCGCGTTGGAGGCACAGAAGTAGATGTAGTAATGCGTTACCAGCCGGAACGCCTTGTTCACATCACAGATCTGCAAAATTTGATGTTATCTACTCCTATGGGCACGTCTATTCCATTATCCGAAGTAGCGGACATTGTAATTGAACAAGGCCCGGCTTCCATAACTAAGCAGAATCAACGCCCATACATCACAATAAGCGCAGAATTTATAGACACTGACTTAAACTCTGTTACTCAAGAAATAAGTGCCTTATTAGAGGACTATGTATTTATGGGAGGAATAACCTGGGAGTTTGGCGGCGCATTTGAAATGATGATGGAATCATTTGTTGCTTTAGGCTGGGCATTGCTCCTTGGCTTTGTATTGCTGTATATGGTTATGGCGTCTCAATTTGAATCTTTGGCATACCCTTCTACTATTTTATTTTCTATTCCTATAGCATGGACGGCAGGGCTTTTTGGAATATTTATTATGGGAGAAAATATCAGTATAGTATCCTTTATTGGACTAATCTTGCTAATGGGTATTGTTACTAATAACGGAATTGTACTTGTAGACTATATCAACACTAAACGGCGCGACGGACTGGTAACATTTGAAGCCATAATATTTGCTGCCAAAGTTCGTTTGCGTCCCATTTTAATGACCACCATTACAACAGTAGTAGGCTTAATGCCTATGATGCTTGCCACCGGAGAAGGTGCCGAAATGCAACAGCCTTTAGGAGCAATTATCGTTTTTGGCCTATCCTTTTCTACAATGATTACGTTGATTTTAATACCTGTGTTATATTTGATATTGCATAATATTCGCAAACGTATTTTTTCAATGGGTACATGATTTTTTAGCAGTTGAAGCCAAAGAAAAAGCGAGCCTTTTCTTTGGCTCGCTTTTTCTTCCGGGGTTTTACAACACCCCTTTTTATATTAATTTAGCATTAAATCACACGGTTTGCACGTACAAAACGGGTGCGCCAGTATTGTTCATTCATACCGGAAACCATTACTCCACCAATGGTTGCAGAGTGGATAAATTGATTATTGCCAATATAAATTCCTACGTGAGATACGCGGCGTCCGCCACTTGTAGCAAAAAAGACTAAATCACCGGCTTGCAAAGCATTACGAGATACATAAGTCCCATTACTTGATGCCATAGAAGCAGATGTACGATGAAGGTTTATGTCAAACTGTCTCATTACTAAAACTACAAAAGCAGAACAGTCAAGTCCTCTGGATGGATCCATGCTACCAAAACGATACGGAATGCCTAAATAAGTTTTTGAATAAGCGATAAGATCGCCTATAAAATCTGCACTTCTACTATTACTTGCTCCCGAACCTCCGGGAGGTCGTACCGTTGATAAAGATTCACCAAATTGCACAATTATAAATCCACTTTCTACAAAGCCTCTTTCACCATTAAAAGTTACTTCATACCAGTTTCTATATTGGCCTGTAACTTGAAGTTGATCTCCCCTACGTATAATACCTAAGAGTTCATGAGATTCCGGCGCGTTTACCACAGGAACATCATCTTGCATTGCTGTTCCTATTGTTTCGGTTAAATTTACAAATTCTCGGTGTATGTATACGTCGCTATAATTTTGTATATTTACCCTGTAAAAGTCACCTGCAATATCCACAACCTCAATAGCTTGCCCACGATCTGCTTGCAATAGGATGTTTGAATCTGAATCTATAGAAGGATACTCGCGCACCCTAACATTGCTACCTGTTAATTCTCCTTGAATATTTGCATAATCCCTGGGAAAGTCATATTCACATCCGCAATAGTCAAGGAATAATTCTTCTTGAATATCAGCGTAAGCTGTAGGCGAAAATAAAATAATGCTGCCTGTGGCTATAACACCGGATATTAGCCATTTTTTCACACCATACGTTCTATTTTTTTTTGATTTTTGCATAGGTGCCTCCAAAAATTATTAATAATTTGTTAAAAAACTGTTTCAATATTTTATGAAAATTTTTCAAAATTGTCAATACTTTTTTTAACTTTTTTTCATTATTTCCCACACATAGTTAGAGTTGCTGTGTTACATAATACTAGCGTACCCAATTAAGACGGGTATCAATAAAATCGAAAAACTAGGTTATAGCATTTAATTGCTACCATATAGGAGGCACTATCATGCGCCGTATATTGCCAATTCTTGTTTCAAGTATAATAATTTTAATTATAGCCGCGGGATGCGCTGACAGAGTTTCAGATGTTGTGGAAACAGATTTAGCTTCTTTGGATATGGAGCTTTTAACAATATCGGAAGAACTGGGAGCTTTTAGTACGAAGTTTGATCCTAGCGAGAATGGACGTACCATAAATATTGAACTTGCGTCTGACTCAATCAATCAGACTATCGTGCAGTCCGGAGAAGAATTTTCCTACAACAAAACAATTGGCCCAACTACAGAAAAAAACGGATATCAGTTAGCCATGATATATGTAGGCGGTAAAAAAGATGAGGGATTCGGCGGTGGTGTGTGCCAAGTTTCAAGCACCTTGTATAACGCAGCTGCAAATGCCGGAATGACCGTTACAGAACGGCATGACCATTCTTTGCCCGTAACGTATGTTGAAGCCGGTAAAGAGGCCGCCACATCATACGGGGTTAAAGACCTCAGATTTATTAACGAACTATCACATCCTGTTATAATTCATAGCCATGTGGAAAACGGGATTGTAAGCGTCAGTATTAACGTTGCTTAAATTGTAGCTGTAAAAAACTAATTTAAAAAATAAAACGAGAGAAAGCATAAGCCGACTCTCGTTTTATTTTAGCGAACGAAGCAGTGAGTTGTTGTGCTAAAAAATTATATTACATCGTACAAGCGGTGTTATTTCCATATTCTTAAAAGTTTCAGCCCAATCACTAGAGTATTGTTGATATAAAGAGTATCGCTGTTTACGCAAAGCTGCCATAAAATTAAAACCATCAAACTCCAATTCCTGTTGTAATTTTTGAATAGCATTGTTAATTTCCCCAGTAATTAACTGCTCATATTCTTCGTTTAATGATTTATTATTTTGAAATGATTCAATTTCTCCTTTTACCCGCACATCTATTATACAGCGTAGCCGCCCCGCTTCTTCACTAAAATGCAATTTACTTTTGTGATTACGAACAATCATAGAGATATGATCATTTGTGGTTAGTATTGCATCCTGACACGCTTTATTTGTAGCCCATAGCAGACCACGGAGTTGAATACCGTCTAATTCTCCGGCAAGCTGATAATCTTTAATAACCAATGCACCTTTTGTTAGAAGGTTTTCATTGTTTTGTTGTCCCTCTTGTATGAATGGCAACAAAGTGTTTCCGGTAGTACGTAGGTCATTAGTCATATCATTAAAAGTTTTGTGAAAGGATCTTCCGCCGCTTTTAGGCGCAAGACGGTAGAAATTTACCACGTAGTAGCCGGGTTTAGATTCACCTTGAGGATGCGCACTTAAAACATCAGACACTTTTGAATCAGTGGCAAGTACTGTTATTGTTCTGTCTATTTCTGCATAATTTTCTATAGTAGCTATGGCCTCGCGAAATAAAGTTTGATCTTCTAATAGGCTTTTGCCTAAAACAATAGCTTTTACATGTCCTAAAAATAATTTTCGGCTTGATCGCGCGTCTAGTGCCCTAATAGCTTCAATTACTGTTTGACCCAAGGCGGAAGGGTCATTATTTTCTTCTTCCTCAACATCATTTGAATTTCCTTCCTCGCCGCCGCCGGAATCTTCCGAAGGATGGGCTATCGTTGCAAAAAATCGAAATCGAGATTGTCCTTTTTCATTTGGATTATCTTCCGCTTCTTCAGATTCGTTTTTCTCTTCCGGTTTCTCGTCCTTTCCCTCTGAGTTGTCATTCTCTTCAGATTTTTCGTCCTTTTCTTCTGAATTTGTCTCTTCTTTCGGTTTTTCCTCTTTAGGTCTGTCATTTTTTTCTGATTTGTCAACCATTGCATCTATCCCAATTGCAACCGCAAAAGCACGATTTTCCAGCTCTATACTATCCCAGCATCCACTTGATAGTAACAAAATATTTGCAAAAATAAACCAGAATATTTTTTTTCTCATTTTGCACTCCTACGTAATTTGTTAACTATTATCAAAATAATAGGAAGTCCTACCCAAAAACCCAGGCCAAATGTCAAAAATATTCGATCTAGCATCCAGTAAATTTGCACCCGGCTAAAAGGTATCATAGCTACAATGCAGACTATTATTGCACAAGCAATTACCCACCAAATATGTTTTCCGCGTTTTACTTTGCTTTTGCCTAACGTTGCACCATAAAATAAAGAGGCTGATGCAAATGCGAAAACAGACAGCATCCAAAAGCTTAAAATTAATGCTCCTTGACGAGCTAGTAATGCTCCGGGGACATTAAGCATGTCTATCAGCTTTAGCACCGGCCATTCTGTATTGCGGGTATTATAAAAACCAAGCTTTGCTAAAGTAACGACTGTTATCAAGATCATTAGTACTCCCGCAAAAGCCATAGCCTGTACAGCGGCTCGGCGGCCATTTTGAGGTTTATTAAGATATGGAAAGGCTAACCACATAAATTCCAGCCCGGTAAAGATAAACCCTAGCCTTATTACTCCACGAGCTAAATTTTTCGGTGGTGTTACAAATACAGGCATAAGGTTAGTTAAATCAATATTCAGCAGGGCTACCACTCCAAGGATTATCATAGGTATCGCTATAATCACAATCAATACTTCTGCCAGTCTTGCCCTGGCTTCTATGCCCTTAGCAGCAGCAAATGCAGCCACTCCCAACACAACAATATATATTGCTATAACAGGAGTGTGTCCAAGTAAAAGGCTTCTGACAATCTCACCAAAAAGCTTTAGTTCCAGACCTGCACAAAAAATTATTTTAGCCCACAAAATAAAGCACACTATAGCAGACACAGGCGCACTCAACAAACGCCGGGTATATGCTTCAAAATGCTCATTTCCAAACAAAGCGGCTGTTCCGGCTACCATAGCAGCAAAAAGTAATCCCGGAAGCACAAATAACAATGCTACCAGCCAACCATCTTGCGCGGCATATTCTGCCGCTATACGAGGCATTACCACAAAACCTGTACCAAAAGCCTCCAGCACAAATAATATTTGAAATTGTCTTAGAGTAATGCGCTCATTGGCAGAAAGCATATTATTGTTTAACACTCCCAATTTTTCCTTATTTCATACGGGTAAGATTATTTGGATTAGAGTAAAAAGGCCGCTTTTTTAAAGTAAACAGAGGCATACGAAAAAAGCTATCCTTGGTGTCACTGTAGTCATTCAATTCTGCTGAAGTATATGGAAATAAATACGGTATACCAAAACTTTTTAAGCCGGCCATATGGATTAAGAGAATTAAAATTCCGGCCCAAAATCCTAACAGTCCAAAGGCGGCAGATAAAAGCAATACTAAATATTTGGCTATTCTAAATCCTGCAATTAACGATACATTGGGGATCGCAAAATTAGATACTCCGGCTAAGGCTACAATGATAACTACAATTGGACTTACTAACCCTGCTTGCACAGCAGACTGCCCAATTATAAGCCCGCCTACGACTCCTAATGCTCCTCCGGCTGCACGAGGCATACGTATACCCGCTTCTCTCAACAACTCAAAAGCGGCATCCATCAAAAAGAATTCTAAAACTGCCGGAAAGGGCACCGGCTGTCGTGAAACAGACATTTTTAAAGTCAGAAGCAAAGGTATCATAGATGGATGATAAACCGCCGCCGAAAGATAAAATCCCGGCAAGGCAACGGCAAAAAAAGCAGCTACATAGCGTATAGCTCGTACAATTGACACGATATGCCATCGGTTATAGTAATCTTCTGCTGCCTGCAAAAAGGAATTTAATGTAACCGGCACTATCAACGAAAAGGGTGAATTGTCCACAATAATGACTACTCGGCCTTCTAAAATAGCGGCGGCGGCGGTATCCGGTCGTTCTGTCATTTGAACTTGCGGAAATGGAGAAAGCCAACTGTCCTCAACAAATTGTTCGATATAGCCACTATCTAAGATACCGTCTATATCAATATTGGTTAGGCGTTTTTCTACCTCGTTAAGAATTTCAGGACGTACTAAATCTTTTATATACATAAGTGCCACATCTGTTTCGCTACGGCGGCCTACCCTGGAATGTTTAACTTTTAAATTTGGATCACGTATACGACGGCGAATCAAAGCAGTATTAAATCGAATTACTTCATTAAATGCTTCCCTGGAACCATGAACGACTACTTCGGCCTCCGCGTTATTTACCCCACGGTTTGGAAATCCTCTGGATGCTATCATAATAGCCTTAGAATATCCTTCTACAAAAAGGATGGATTCTCCGGCATTTATCATGGTTATAATCTCATCAAAATCATCTAATTCTTTAAAATCTGCTGTATCTATCCCACTATCTTTAAATAGATCAAAAACATCTTTATAATTTTCTTTAAATGAATTGCGTGCGCCAAAACGCAGCAATGGTGCAACCACTGTTATTTCTATAGCAAAACGGTCGTTCATCATGTCTATATAGGTCAGGTATACCCATACAGGACGCTCTTGCCCAACAGGAAATTTTCGACTTACAACATCGTGACAATCGGTATATAAATCATCTAAAATTTGTATGTTTTCGTCTAATGTTTTGCTGACCTTGCCGGATACAACAGACATGTTATCACCGCCTGATTTTTGTGTAGTCATATTATTTGGTAAAACCAGAAAATTATTCAAAAACCTAAATACTTGCGCCAAATTATTAGATAGGATTATAATGAATTATAAGAATCTGTTTAAAAACATGATTTTCTTAAAGAGACGGAGTTGAGCAAGTGACACATTATTTTACTATAAATGGCTGCCATATAGCATTGGATGTACATAGCGGTGCAGTCCATATACTGGATGATTTGGTAAACGATATTTTAACCGGTGACATAGCTTCTTTAGAGACGCGATACTCAAAAGAAGAGATTGCCGAAGCTCAGGCAGAGATTGATGCTTTAATTGCCTGCGGTCAATTAAATTCCAAGCTACCTTCATCAAGTAGAGCTACAGAAATAGCTTTCACACAAAATAGAAAGCCTGTGGTCAAGGCTCTGTGTATGCATATTGCACATGATTGTAATTTGCGCTGTACCTACTGTTTTGCAGGAGAAGGAGATTATGGAGCGATTTCACGTACGCTAATGTCTGCTGAGGTAGGGAAAAAAGCTATAGATTTTCTAATAGCTAATTCCGGAAACAGGTCAAATTTAGAGGTAGACTTTTTTGGCGGCGAGCCAACTCTTAATTTTGAAGTGGTAAAAACCATAGTAGAATATGCACGTGAGCAAGAGATGGATTCGGGTAAAAACTTTCGTTTTACGCTTACTACCAATGGACTGCTTTTGGATGATGAAAAAATTAACTATATCAACAGCCATATGGATAATGTGGTACTAAGCCTTGATGGACGTAAAGAAATCAATGATAAAATGCGCAAAAGTAAAAATGCCGGTGCTAGTTGTTACGATATTGTTTTACCTAAGTTTAAAAAATTAGTAGAAGCTCGCAAGCATCAAAATTATTACATGCGTGGCACTTATACCGGAAACAACTTAGATTTTTGCAACGATGTACTCCATATGGCAAATTTGGGATTTTCTCAGATATCAGTAGAACCGGTTATTGGCTCGGCTACTGCTTCATATTCCATTAGGAACGAAGATGTTTTGGCCTTATGCGAGGAATACGAGCGGCTTGCAATAGAAATGGTTAATTGCAATTACAATTTCAACTTTTTTCATTTTATGTTGGACATGACTAATGGGCCTTGTGCAGCAAAGCGCATAACAGGCTGTGGTGCCGGTACAGAATACTTGGCTGTTACTCCGGAAGGTGATTTGTACCCCTGTCATCAATTTGTTGGAGACAAAGAATTTCGCTTAGGAGATTTAGATAGCGGTATTAGTGCTAATAAGTGGCAAGAACAGTTTGATAAATGCAATGTTTATACAAAGCCGGAATGTGATACTTGTTGGGCAAAGTATTTTTGCAGTGGTGGTTGCGCCGCTAATGCTTTTCATGTAAACGGTGATATTATGAAACCTGACGAAATAGGGTGCCGGTTGCAAAAAAAGCGACTGGAATGTGCATTGTACTTGCAATGCTTCGTAACATCTTAGATTTTTGCACAAGGCCGTTGCATAATCCTCAAATAAAAAAACCTCTACACAGTTTTGTTTCCGTGTAGAGGTCGTTTGCCTAAAAACAATGGCTCAAGCGCAGTTATCAAAGATCGAATTCATTAAAAGGAGGAGTAAAAAGAAGAGGAGCAAATTCTAACTTTCAAGGTTTAAAATTTCTTTAACTGCACTCAAAAGAGCATTTATATCTGCTTCATTGTTATATATACCAAAGCTTACTCGTATCATTCCTCCCGGGGCGTTACACCCTTGTACAGCTTCATTAGTTAGACGCGAAACGTAAGGATGGGCACAAAAAGCCCCATGACGTACTGCAATGGCATGATTATTTGCAAGGTACTCTGCTACAATATTTGGCGGTATGTCTTGCAAATTAAAAGGAATCACTCCAACCCTATCGTTAGTACATTCATAATCACCATATAAAACAACCCCCGGTAATTTTAACAGTCCTTTTATAGTTAAGCGCATCAGATATTGCTCATATCTTTTAATATATCCAAATCCGATAAATTGCAGTGTTTCTATAGCTTTTAACATGCCTACTACTCCCGGATAATTTGGTGATCCGGCTTCATAGCTGTCCGGCGAAGGTACATAAATTACTTCATCATCATGTACTACCTCTACCATGCCACCACCATAAAACTCCGGAATATGTTCATCCAACACACTTTTTAGTCCTACTATAGCCCCACCCCCATAAGGTGAATACATTTTGTGAGCAGAAAACACAAAAAAGTCGATAGTCTCTTCCGGTCTGTCTCCCAACATATAGATTGACCTGTGAGATACGATTTGCGCTCCATCCACAATTATCTTTGCACCATAATGGTGCGCCAGTTCTGCAATAGCATATATATCATTAACATACCCGGTAACATTGGAAGCTGCTGTTACACAAACATATTTTATTGCTCCATGATGAGCCTCAAGCAACTTGAATATATCCTCCAAAACAAGCCGTCCCATACTGTCTACTTCTGCATAGACTGTTTTACAACGTTCACGCCAAGGAAGGTCATTAGCATGGTGTTCCATTCTGGTAGTAAGAACTATATCGTCAGGACTTTCTATAAGAGCAGAAGCTAATTTATTAAGTCCATCCGTGGTACATTCAGTATATATCACTGTATAATCATCGCTGTCAGCACCTACAAATTTTTTAATTAGATCGCGCCCTTTAACATATATGTTTGTTGAATGTTCCGATTTTTGACCTTTCCCTCTGCCAATAGAACCATAGTGCAAAAGCTGCTTTTCTATCTCTTCTACCACCTGCTTAAAAGGCGGTGTGGTGGCAGCGTTATCTAAATATATTACGGGTGTTTCTCTATTATCATCCAGCTTAACAGGTGTATTAAGCCCATGAATCATATTACGAATAAAGTTAACTGTATTGGTCATACTTTATCCTCCTTTTTACTAGCCCTCTTACTTGGCTTTATTGAGTTTTTGATGCATTCACTGTACAAGTTGGGTTAGTCTATGTATATGGAAATTACCAGGTGAATGTGATACTCTGCTTAACAAAAAACTTGTAACATAAATACTTGACATTCGTTTTAGACAAATGTATAATCACAACATAGACATTTGTCTAATGAAAGCGAAAAGGGGAAGTTACTGTGAAGAAGATGAAAAAACTACCTGATGCAGAGTTTGAAATCATGAAGGTGGTTTGGGCCGGCGAGCCTCCAATAACAGCCAATATGATTATGCAAGAACACGGCAAAAAAGAGGGATGGAAAGTTCAAACGGCAATCACTCTATTACGTAGGCTTGTAGAACGGGAATTTTTGAGTACTGAAAAAAATGGCAAAGACCGTGTATATTTCCCTATGGTAAATAAGGAGGATTATCTAAAATTTGAAACAGGTAAATTCATTAAACAGTTTCATGATAATTCAGTTCTTAACTTCATTAACACTATGTATGACGACAAAGCACTAAACAACGAGGATATTGACGAGTTGTTGAAGTGGGCAAAGGAGCGAAGGGGGTAGTATGCAAAATTTTATTATCTCGCTTTTGATTTGCTCAATTACTATGTCAGTAACAGCACTGTTATATATGGCAAGTATGCCGTTTTTAGCAAAGCATTATTCCGAAAAAGGGCGTTATTATGTGTGGCTAATTATTGTGATTGGCTTAATCATTCCTTTTAGAACCCAATTGGATAATGCAATTGTTACTGTGGAATTACCAATCACTACTATGATTTATTCCGAATCTATGAACAGAGGATCACCTATACATTTTGCAGCATCAGAATATGAACGGCTTGCGATAGTAGAACATTTTCATATTTCAGAGATTTTACCGACTACTGCAAACATTTTAAATATTTCGTGGTGGCAGGCAGGATTTATGGTGTGGTTTGTAGGAGCGATAGCATCTGTTATGTATCATATCATCAAACATTATCGCTTTATGAAAATGGTGCGAAGGTGGAGTGAAAAAATCACAGACAAGCAAATATTATCTTTGTTCCAAGAGCTTAAAGCGGAGATGGGGATAAAAAAGCGAGTTTCCCTTTATTTATGCCCATTTGGTAGCCCTATGATTATTGGACTTATCCATCCCAAACTATTTTTACCAACTAAGAATTTGGAACAAGATGAACTTCGTTTCATTCTTAGACATGAACTTGTACACTACAAAAGAAAAGACCTGCTGTATAAGTATCTGGTAATAATGGCAACAGCTATACACTGGTTTAATCCAATTATCTACTTAATAGCAAGGTCAATAAATATGTTGTCAGAAATATCTTGCGATGCTGCGGTAGTAAAGAGTACCGATGTTGACACACGCCAATCATATAGCGAAACGTTAATAGGCGTGGTGCAATATCAATCGAAGCTAAAAACAGCATTGTCAACCAATTTTTACGGTAGTAAAAAGGGAGTAAAAAATAGAATTACTTCCATTATGGATATTCGCAAGAAAAGATCGGGAATAATAATTGCTTGCGTGATTATGGTATTTACGGTTGGTACCGGATTTATTTTTACAACTACTCCCGTGCTTGCATACAGCGAAGAAAACCGCGCTTATGCTCATTCAAACGAAACAACTACTCACTATGTAGGATGGAAAACAATCAATGACATTCCAATTCATACAATTGAAAATACAAACAGAAACATACAATTTTATATGTATTACATGGGCGAATGGCAAAGAGAAGTAATATCGCAACCTGCAAACTTGTCTTTTCAAGGTGTTGCCAAGATAGCAGCAGAGGCAATATATCATGAATTTGATTTTTGCATTGATGGAATGGCAGGATATATGGGCAGGTTAGACGTAGCTCTGCCTCTTTGGCATGGTGCTATTGTTTCACAGGAATTAACAACTCACTCAGATGGTGATGAACTATTCACTTTCTTGATTGATGCAGTTACAGGAGAAGTGCTTTCTGTAATGATGAATACCATAGAGTCACCATTTTTAGGTTAACTGCTTCACTACAATAAAAAAATTTTAAGGAGAAAAAGACATGACTAATAAAAATATTTTTACAAATTTCAAAAAAAGTATCGCATTAATAGGTGCGATGGGGATTATGCTGATAGTAGCCGCCTGTTCAACGGATGGAAACACCTCATCAGAGTCATCCCCTCAAGTGTTAGTACCACCGGTAGAAGTTTTGCCACCTACTAATACCCTGGCGACCGGCCACAACCCGGCAAATGAACAAACAGAGCCGGAGCTGCCGCCAACAGAAACACAGCCCGGGTCAGATCCGACATCTGTACAAAACACAACCACAACAGATACAACAACGCCACTAACATCTGTACAAAACACAACCACAACAGATACAACAACGCCACCGACATCTGTACAAAACACAACCACAACAGATACAACAACGCCACCGACATCTGTACAAAACACAACCACAACA
>WQVX01000039.1 GCA_009785615.1 Defluviitaleaceae bacterium
GAAAAGGCAAAACAAAAGCGCGTAAGGAGACGAAAAAATCTCGTCATCATCCTACGCGCTAAAATTTTCCAATATGTATTTTGAAAATTTTCAGCTTACACTAAGCAAACATGCCAAACAGCAATTGCTAAATTGTTAACATTAGCAAGCTAACATCAGCAAAAAGCTAAAGCTATACCACAAATAAAACAAGAACATCTATATCATGATATCTTGAAGAAGGTATACGGATATAGTATACTTGTGTCTGCTATGGTGGCAGGTTTAAGCCTGTGCGTGTAGGTGATGGTGGTAATCCCCTACGTGCCCGTGATTGATCGGTCAAAATCAATCGCGGTTCCGTGGCCTTTTTTTATTGTTTTTTGAATCAATTACTTTTTAAATCAATTACTTATCTTGCTATGATGGAATTTTGTTGTTGCCATTTTCGTATACCACAATATCACATAATTTTAAATATTTCAACTAGACTTCTTGCATAATCGGATAATACCGGATTAAGTCAGAAATTTTTATTTTTAATCTATAAATGTGCAATTCACAAGTCAGAATTTTCCAAGTGACATTTTAAATTTAGCATATCAAACGTCATTTTTCGACAAATTGTGCGCATAAGTTGACAAAAATTTCTTTATAGTGTAACTTGACATTGTTACAGTGCTTAATTTTTGATGGCTCAAGGATGATTGATTGAAATTTGAAGGAATGAAGGAGGGCGGAAGCATATAGCAACTACATATCGATATCTTTTGGTTGTTTGGGTTTAGCCTGTAAAAAAATTATAAATTTAGCAAAGGAGCTAAAAATACTATGAAAAAATTTAAAAAAGTAACTGCAATTATTTTAACTTTAATTGTAACTATGTCATGGGGCATTTTCCCGGTTGCTGCTTATCCTTCAAATGAGCTTAATGATGATGAAGTTGCAGAAGGGTATTATTACAGCGAAATCCTTGAAGATCCTTATCATGCCGAAGATGTCTATATTGATTTTTATGACCTCAATATAGTTGATGTTTTTGAGTCGTTTGATTCATATTTGGATTTTCTGTTCTTAGAAGATGATTACCTTTTTGAAGCATTTCAAAATGCACAGCACTTAATGAATGTACAGGCGGACGCGGTAGCTGCATACAGTTTATTAATGGAAGATTTCCTAAGAGAAGTTGACGGTAATTTAGACTTTGTGTATCCCGATGACTACGCCGGGGCTTATGTAGATTACGACACTCTTGTTATACAATTGACAGATATCAGTGATGAGAGTACAGCTTTTTACAGGGCTTTAGTTGGCTCTGATGCCCCTATAAGGTTTAAACAAGTGAACTTTTCCCTAAATCAGTTAATTGCTTTTGGTGAGGTTTTTGTATACGCTATAGACGCCCCCATAGTGTCATTTGGGTTTGATACTATGAATAATGTATACAGTATAGTTTTGGATCAAAGCAGCTCTGACAGTGTTCAAATGGTTGAAAGTTTACAAGGTACTTTAAGGTTTTTGCCTATTCCTATTTCACTAGAATTGAGTGAACCGGTTGAGTTTCAGGCTAATCCAATGTGGGGTGGGACGACATTGACTAATAGTGCCGGAAGTCTTTCGTCAGGTGTTACCGGCACTGCTGGTGTAATGGAACCTGTTTTGCTTACTTCCGGTCATGTGTTTGGAGGTTTATCTGCCGGGGCAATTGTCCGCAGAAACAATCAAGAGATAGGCAGGTTAGTAACTTATAGGGCTGGTACAGGATCAGTTGGAAGTCCTGGTACAACTCATGGAGATTGGGGAATAGTAAGATTAAATAGTACCGGATTCATAACAAATGAAATGAGATGTAGAGGTCGTATAAACTCTGCTTTTTCAACTGGTGGCCCCCCGGTTGGCTCAACCATTAATGGAACTGGTGCCTTGACACATTGGACAGCTACGGTAAGTGCAGTAAATCAAAGTGTACAGCATAGCGAACCCGGCCTAAGCCTAGGTCTTGTAACAGGATTGACCCGAACTGTTATTAATGGAACTAGTCCTCAGAATGGTGATAGTGGAAGTCCAATATGGCAACGTAGCGGCAACACAACTACCTTTGCTGGCGTACACGCTGCTCGTAGAGGGCGTTTATGGGGTTTATTAGGCGAATATGGATATTTTTCTCCATTTTCTTGGGCAAGACCTCATATTAGCCCATGGATGTCAAATAATAATCCAGGCTAAGAAAGTTAAAACTATATAATAGACCATTATCGAAAATCAGGTGGATGTGTTTTCGTCTGCCTGGTTTTTTATCAATGTTGGGGGGATAGAAATGAAATATAAACAAATTATATTTGTCTTTATCATAGTAATAGTATGTATAGCTACAATTATTCTTCACATGTTTTACTTTTACAGAAATCCTTCTCTACCAAACTGGTATATAAGATATTTGGAATCATCTCAAAGCCTAATAGAAATGCAAATACCAACTGAAAGCTTAACTAGAGATCATTTATATTTCAGATTAATTAATAATACAGATTGTTTGTATGTTTATGGTTGGGGACATCAATTTTTTATCAGGGATAGACACCGATGGAGACCTGTAGCACCAGAGGGAATTGGAATTGATCGTTTCTTTTTCTTTGATATTGGTTTGGTTTTACATCCAAATTCGTACTCTGATATTGGTAAAAATTTAGCAAACTATAGCTGCTTGCCCTATGGTGAGTATGCAATAATCAAAGAAGTTACCCATTATGTTGATAGAACTAGATTAAACGTAGTAGGACGGTTTACCTTGGAGCCTGATAGCTAAAATCAATATTTTGGAGGGCGGATAATGAAGCAAATTTTGATTGTCTCTACTATAATTTTAGTATGTATAGCTACAATTTTCATTCATTTACTGTATCTTAATAGAATCGTTCTTTTACCAAACTGGTGGATAAGATATTTAGAATCATCTCAAAATTTAATAGAAATGCAAATACCAACCGAAAAATTAACTAAAGATCATTTATATTATAAACTAATTAATAATTCAGATTATTCGTATGGTTATGGTTGGGGTCATAAATTTTTTATTAGAGATGGACTTATCTGGAGACTTGTAACACATGAGGGAATTGGAATTAGCAGTTTTATTTCTTGGGATAGTCCTGTTATTTTGCATTCAAACTCGTATGTCGATGTTAGAAAAAATTTATCATCTTTTGACCATTTGCCATACGGTGAATATGTAATAATCAAAGATATTTTTAAGTCTTTCTATAGGACTAGATTAATAGCAGTAGGACGGTTTACCTTGGAATCTGACAGCTAAAATCAATATTTTGGAGGGCGGATAATGAAACAAATTTTAAATTTCTTTTTTATAGTGTTAGTAAGCATAGTTATAGTTTTTCTTTATATAGTGTACGCTTATGGCAATTATTCTCTACCAAACTGGCAAATACGATATTGGGAATTATCTCAAGATTTTATAGAAATACAAATACCAACTGAAACTTTAACCAGAGATCATTTATATTTTAAACTAATTAATAATACAGATTACTTGTACATCTATGGATCGACGAATCAATTTTTTATTAGAGATGGAATACGCTGGAGGACTGTAACACATGAGGGAATTGGAATAAGTGGTTTCATTTTTTGGGATGGTAGGACGTCGGTTTTACATCCAAACTCATATTCTAAAATTGGCAAAAATTTAGCATTTTTTGACTTTCATTTGCCATATGGTGAATATGCAATAATCAAAGATGTTCATAGTTCTTATCATGAAACTCGGTTTAATGTAGTAGGACGGTTTACCTTGGAATCTGACAGCTAAAATCAATATTTTGGAGGGCGGATAATGAAGCAAATTTTAAATTTCTTTTTTATAGTGTTAGTAAGCATAGTTATAGTTTTTCTTTATATAGTGTACACTTACGGCAGTTATTCTCTACCAAACTGGCAAATAAGATATTGGGAATTATCTCAAAATTTTATAGAAATACAAATACCAACTGAAAGTTTAACCAGAGATCATTTATATTTTAAGCTAATTAATAATACAGATTACTTGTACTTATATGGATCGACGAATCAATTTTTTATTAGAGATGGAATACGCTGGAGGACTGTAACACATAGGGGAATTGGAGCAAACGATTTTGTTTTTTTGGGGGCCGGCTTTTTCTCTACATCCAAACTCATATTCTAAAATTGGCAAAAATTTAGCATTTTTTGACTTTCATTTGCCATATGGTGAATATGCAATAATCAAAGATGTTCATAGTCCTTATCATGAAACTCAGTTTAATGTAGTAGGGCGGTTTATATTAAGCCCCGATAGCTAAAATCAATATTTTGGAGTGCAGATGATAATGAAACAAATTTTGATTGTCTCTACTATAATTTTAGTATGTATAGCTACAATTTTCATTCATTTACTGTATCTTAATAGAATCGTTCTTTCACCATCTTCCACAGGATTTTTCAAGTGTTATTTTCTATATATTTTATGCTACAAGGTTTGTCGTTAGAAAATTGGACATAGAAGTTAAATAATTAGTTAATTACATTCATTTGACAAGAAGCATTCACTATGATATACTCGTTAAAGTAAATAGCCCGAGTGGCGGAATGGCAGACGCGGTGGATTCAAAATCCACTGATGGCAACATCGTGGGGGTTCAAGTCCCTTCTCGGGCATTTAATGTCACAATCGTGAACCAATCCCAAGTGGTTAGGTTCAAAAGGCAAAAAACAGGCTACTATTAAAGTAGCCTGTTTTTGTTTTCCCCTACTGCAATTAACACGAAAGCCCCAAACATATAAGCTGTTTGGGGCTTTTTGCACTTGTATCAACTAAGGCAAGCCGCCGGATAAACAAAAAGCATTTAAAATGCTAAATATCCCACCAAGCATAAAATAGCAGTTGTTACGCAAAAGAAAGCAACCACCTTTGTTTCGGGCCAACCGGATAATTCAAAGCTATGATGAATGGGAGCCATTTTAAAGAAACGCTTGCCACCGGTCAATTTGAAATAACCCACCTGAATTATAACAGAAAGAACTTCTACTACATATACTAAGGCAACAATTCCTAACCATAAGGGCATTCCTAAAATAACTGCCGCGCCCGCTACAAACCCACCCAAGGCCAACGACCCGGTATCACCCATAAATACCTTAGCAGGGTATGAATTAAACAGCAAAAAACCAAGCAAACTACCTACAGCAGCACCTGTTATAGGTAATATCGGGCTATGATGTGCCCACGCTACAAACAGAAAGAAGGCTACTATAATCACTGTCACACCTGCGGCTAAACCATCCAAACCATCAGTAAAGTTTGCACCATTTACTGCACCTAAAATTACAAAACATATTAAAGGTATATACCATATACCCAAATCCAAATAAACATGTGGAATAAAAGGTATAATGATATAAGTGGAAAACCCGGGCAAAGTAAAACAATAAATCACAAAAACTACAGTTACTATTACTTGAGCTAACATTTTCTGGTAGGCTCGTAGTCCCATAGATCTCTTTTTAGTGATTTTGATAAAATCATCCAAAAATCCTATAAGTCCAAAACTTAAAGTAAGCATAACTAAAGCTACGCCTTCACGGTTGCCATGTAAAAATAACAACGCTGCCAGCAAAAAACTGATAATAATCATAATGCCGCCCATAGTGGGCGTTCCTGCTTTTCGGATATGATCTTTTGGGCCATCGTCACGCACATATTGTCCAAATTTAAGCTTTACCAGATAAGGAATCAAAATTGGACATAATACAATATTGGCCACAAACGCGATTAGTATTGCATATATTGCTGTACTTAGTGGATAATCCATAAGTTCTCCTACTTTTTAATTATTTCTTCTGCTACTTTTTCCAGTGACATACCTCTTGAAGCCTTAATTAATACTGTATCCCCTTGTCTTAAATGATTTTTCCATTCAGATAAAAAATCTTCTTTAGTCAAAAAGTGCAAAGCCTTACCTTGCAATACTTTAGGCGAGTTGTAAAAAGCTTCATGCATATACTTTGAAAGTGGCCCAATAGTAATAAGCAAGTCCATTTCTTTAGCAGCAATGTACTGACCCACTTCTTTATGCAAAAATTCTGCATGATCTCCAAGTTCAAACATGTCTCCAAAAATACATACTTTACGCCCTGCACTATCATTTAAGCTGTCTGTCATCATATCTACAGCCGCTTTCATAGAAGAAGGGCTGGCATTATATGAGTCATTCACTATTGTCATTCCATTTACTTCTACTATAGCCATACGATGATTAGAAGGCGTAAATTCTTTAATCCCTTCTGCAATTTTTCCGGGATCAATCTCTAGTTCTAATCCTACAGCAAAGGACATTAGGGCATTCATTATCATATGATCACCCGGTAATGGAATGTGTACTTGGATACTTCCTCCTTCTTGCATTTTTTCGCCGTGGGCTTTAAAATTCCAAAAAATAATGCACTTTGTACCTTTAAGCCCCAGATACTCTGTTACTGTAGCGGCTATCCAAGAATTATTTTTGTCTCCTAAATCGCTACGAGCTGAAATCGCCGTAACTGTACCATCCAAAATATCAGGTCGTCTATACCCATATATAGTTTTTCCAGCATTAGGAACTTGGGGCAATGTTGATAACAGAGGATCATCACCATTTAAAATGACTGTTCCATTCTCTTTCATTCCTTCAAATATTTCTGATTTTGCTTTAAGTATTCCTTCCCGACTCCCCAAATTTTCAATATGTGCGTCACCAATATTAGTAATCAGGCAGATACTCGGCTTTCCTATGTGGCTTAATACGCTGATTTCTCCAAAGTGGTTCATACCCATTTCCAAAACTATTACTTCATGATCACGTTTCCGGCTTAACAGTGTCAAAGGCAATCCTATATCATTGTTAAAATTACCTTGAGTTTTTAGCGTATTATATTTTTTTGACACCACCGAAGCGATCATATCTTTTGTAGTAGTCTTGCCTGCACTGCCGGTTATAGCAACCACCGACCCTGTGAAATGGCTACGCTCATATACAGCCAAATCCATCAAGGCTTGACGGGTTGAAGTTACTTTTATCAATGGATATGGCTCATTTTGCGGCTCACGTTCTGTTAATGCACATACCGCGCCTTTAGCAATAGCACCTTCGATGTAGTCATGGCCGTCAAAAGAATCACCTGATATTGGGATAAACAGGCTCCCCGAAACATCACCTCTGCTATCTGTAGAGACTGTATTTACAGCTAAATCCTTTTTTCCTCCATAAAGAACCCCTCCCGTAGCTTTGCATATTGCTTCTAAAGTATAGTTTAACAAGCCGCTAACGCCTCCTTAGCTATTTCTACATCATCAAAATGCAGGGTTTGATCACCAATAATTTGATAATCTTCATGACCCTTACCTGCTATGATGAGGGCATCCCCGGACTTGAGCATAGCCACACCTTTAAAGATGGCATCGCGCCTATCCACAAAAGTATCATATGAACAGCTGGTATCTTTTACGCCTTCCTCTATCCGGTCAATAATTGCCTTTGGCGGCTCTGATCTGGGATTATCCGAAGTTAAAATACAATGATCTGATAACTCCCCGGCGATACGTCCCATAATAGGGCGTTTTTCTTTATCTCTATCGCCACCGCAACCAAATAAGGTTATTACTTGCCCTGTGGTAAAAGCCCGTACTGCATTGATGATATTAACCAATCCATCCGGGCTGTGAGCATAATCTACCAATACATGAAAGCCTTTATCATTGGGAACGGATTGTATCCGTCCCGGTACACCTTCAAAAGCCGCCAATCCTGATTTTATATGCTCAACACTGATTCCTACAGCTAAAGCTGCACCAATAGCCGCTAAGGCATTGTAGATGTTAAACTTGCCTTTAACAGGCAAATAAAAATTTTCTAACACCCCTTCAATTTCAATATCAAAAGATGAACCCTCCGGCATGTGCTTAATATGTAAAGCGCGTATATCGCAATCACTGTCTATGCCGTAAGTAATCCATTTTTCACAATTGCCGATAGTCATTATTTGAGGGCTATACTTATCATCACCATTAACTACACCATATCGACACTGGCCAAAAAGTTTAGCCTTAGCCGCCAAATAATTTTCCATAGTACCATGAAAGTCCAAATGGTCTTGTGTTAGATTAGTGAACATAGCCGCTTCAAAGAAAAGCCCTTCCATCTTGTGCAAGGCTAATGCATGGGAAGATACCTCCATAACTACATCTTGCCCGCCATTATCAAGCATATGCTGAAAGATCTGTTGTAATTCCGGCGGGTCAGGAGTAGTGGATGTGGCAAACGGGATATTTAATTTTTTGCCTTTTATGCTGATGCCAACAGTACCTATTAATCCCGGGTCGCCTATCCGGCGCAAAACTGATTCCATTATATAAGTAACAGAGGTTTTGCCGTTGGTTCCGGTTACACCAAAAAGACGCAATTTATCTGCGGGACGCCCATAAAAATTGGCAGCAATATAAGATAAGCTTTTGCGGGCATCCAAGACCTTGCAAACTGTCAAATTAGGTGGATAAAATTCTTGCTCACGATCAATGACCACTACTGATGCACCCTTCTGAGCGACATTTTCAATAAAGGTATGTCCATCCACTTGCAACCCACGCAAGCAGATAAACATCCCTTTTTCTTTTACTTGACGAGAGTCAAGGGCAATTGATTCTATGTTATCATTCAACGCACTTTGTTGTACAATTTCATAGTCTATACCCTGCATAATCACATCAAACTTCATAGCTTATCACCTCAAGAATTCCCTGTTTGAACACGCAATAAAATGTTTTGGCCTTGGTTAACTAAATCTCCGGGCATAGGGAATTGATCAATTACAGTATCTCCATCTCCTGTGATGTTAAAACCTAAAGAGAGATCATCCAGGATTTTTGCTACCTCTTCTTTGCTTTGTCCTCTAAAATCGGGAAGTGTCACGGGAGCTACCCCTTCCGTTGCTTGCTCTTCAAGGTTAAATTGTTGCTGAATATTAAGGTATGGCAGAGTGTTTTTAAGAAGCTCCTCCATTACAGGCCCTGCTACCAAGCCGCCATAGTATGCACCTTTAGGCTCGTCAATAAGTACCAAAGCAATTACTTGTGGATCTTCTGCCGGAGCAAATGCCAAAATAGAAGCTATGTACTTTCCACTGCCTCTGGGCAATTTTTGGCTGGTAGCTGTCTTTCCTCCTACCCTAAAGCCCGGTATATAAGTCCGTCTGCCTGTACCTTCATATACTACTGATTCCAGCAAAAATTTCAAAGTTTCAGATGTATCTTGAGAAACAATTTGCGGGCCTCTTTCGGCTCTGAATTCTTGGACAATTTGCCCGTTTTCATCAATAAACCTAGCACCTACATGGGGCGTTATCAGATAACCGCCATTAATAGTAGCTGATACTGAACGCAAAAGTTGCAAAGGAGTTATGGTTAAACTTTGACCAAATGCCATAGTTGCAAGCTCTACCGGCCCAATTTTATCTGCGGCATACATTATGCCTACAGCTTCACCCGGCAAGTCAATGCCGGTCTTTTCATTAAATCCAAAGCGAATAAGATAATCGTGAAATGTCTCTGCCCCCAAAAGCTCTCCTATTACCATAAAAACCGGGTTACATGACTGCTGTATCCCCTGCGCAAAATTAATAGCTCCATGCGAACGTGGTGAACGCCAACAACGTATAGGACGACCCCCTACTACCATAGATCCTGTACATACAAAAGGAGTTTGGGTTGTAAGAACGCCTTCTTCCAGTCCGGCAGCACTGGTTATTATTTTGAAAGTTGAGCCCGGTTCAAAGGTATCGTTAATAGCAAAATTGCGCCACATCTGGTTTAATGCATTCATGCGTTGTTCACTTGTTAAGTTATCCCATTCTGCTGCAAGCCCCGGGTTTTGAATGGTAAAGGGTTCGTTTAAATCAAAGTTTGGGCTGTTGGCCAAAGCATAAATTTCACCTGTTTGAGGGTTCATCAAAATAATAACGCCACGCAATGCCTCTTTTTCTGTTACTACCTTTGCAATGGTCTGCTCAGCATATTGTTGAAGCACTACGTCTATAGTGGTGACAAGATTATAGCCCGCTACAGGTGGGATGCGATATTGCCGCCCCCCTCTAATTTCTCGACCTGCTACATCTGTCTCTGTCAAGATACGTCCCGGTGTACCCTTTAAATACTCTTGATATTTTGATTCCAGTCCGATTATACCTTGGTTATCCCTACCTACAAAACCAATCACCTGTGCAGCCAAATTTTCAAACGGATATACCCTTAAAATATCTTCATCCACCATTACACCGGGCAGATTAAGCGCACGTATAGAATTAGCTAATTCCATATCCACTTTCTGCTTAATGCGCATTAATGCTACCCGAGTATTAACTTTTTCAAAAACCTCGTCAAAATCCATATCTAATTTTTCGGAAAGTGCAAGGGCTACTTGGTTAGGATCTCTAACTTGCGCACGTACCACACTTATACTAGCCACAGTTTCTGTTACTGCCAATCCTACCATATTTCGGTCTAAAATAGCCCCTCTTTGGGGCGTGATCAGGCGGTCTCTTGTCTGTTGTTCATAAGCTCTGGCTTGTAAATATTCTCCTTGCACAGCTTGTATGTAAAGTACACGTAATGCCAGCAAAAACAATGCAACCATCATAACCAGCATTACGATAAATACTTTACGCTTAAAAATAAATGAGGGTTTTTTGTCAAATTCGTCCACAGCAATGACTCCTTAAAAATTGTTTGGTATAGTTTATACCAAATTGTGGAAAATATGACTTCCTCTAGCTAAATCCTTTACTTTAATCTTCTATTCTTGACCGCAACCTAACATGTGTATCTCTTTGTATATGCACCCCTGCCGCCGGAAATTGCCTATATATAACCCAGTTTTCTGTAAATTCACTTCCGTCAGAAAGCTCTATCAGAGGGGAGCCTTCAACTGGTTCCGCACTCCAATCTCTTGAACCCATAGGGCCTGATGTAATAACAATCGGCCTTAATCCTGCTGCACTAATTAAATTAACAGCTTGTTCCTCCGGCAATCCTTGTACACTAGGCATAAATGTTAAATCTTCCAAATTGTCAATGTTATTGTCCAAATGTACAATGATTGGAATCCCCCTTGGCACAGGCCGTCCCGCTGGTGGGATGTGAGATTCCACTATTGAACCCTGTCCTACTATTGAAAAATCAACACCCATATTATTTAGTCTACGTGTAACCTCACGCAGTTCCATGCCAATAAAGTTATCCATAACATCGCCACCCGGATTTAAAAGCATTCCGGAATCCTGCTCCAAATCATCAGGGGGTAAATGTTTGTGTCGGATTATGTCTTGAAAAACATCTCTAACCATAGGTGCAGCAGAGGCACCAGCCATCAACATGTTATCTTCCGGATTAAAAATAACAGCCATAGCTAAAAATTGCGGATTTTCTACAGGCATATAAGCAAGAAAAGAGTTTACTACCTGACCATCAGGCCCACGAACACCTTGTTGACCTGTGCCGGTTTTCCCCCCCATACTATGACCATCAATAATTGCCCTGCGACCCGTGCCATAAGTGGTGACAACAGAGTGCAAAGCTGTTCTCAACCAATCTGACGTTTCTTGAGAAATAACATTACGGACTACTGTACGGCTGTTATCGCGAACAATATTACCGTCATTATCTACAATTTGAGATACTACATAAGGCCGTAATACATATCCACCATTAATAATTGCCGCAAAAGAATTAATTGCCTGGATAGATGTATTATTAAATCCTTGGCCAAATGAACTTGTTGCAAGTTCAACCGGCCTTCTAAGGTCTGCTAAGGTATACATAACAGCAGAGGAAGAGACTGCTTCTTCTCCCGGTAAATCTATGTTAGTACGTTCACCAAACCCAAAATCCTTGAGAAATTTATAAAAGGTATCGGAACCCATTTCTCGTGCAATATGAATTGTTGCAATATTGCATGAAATTTGTAATGCTCTCTCCAAGCTTATGTCAACACCACATCCATTACGATTATGACAATGGATGACCCAATCAGCTACATTAAGCCTTCCATGGCAAGTAAAACGAGACGAGGTATCAATAGCCCCTGATTCTAAGGCCGCTGCCACTACAATAGGCTTAAAGATAGAGCCCGGCTCAAATGACTGGGTTAAAAATAAGTTTCTCCAGAGGCTAAACATTTGCTCATGTTGTTCTTCCTGGCTTTTATAATCCCAGATGTAAGCTATACGCGGGTCTGTAAAATAGGTTGGATTACCGGGGGCATAAAGGGAAAAAGAGGGCCACTGAGCCATAGCCAAAATCTCACCGGTTTGAGGTTGCATGACAACAATACCAACATATCTTGGATTATATCTTTGTGCCGCATCATTTACTACTCTTTGGGCTATCCGTTGGATATTAGCATCTAAAGTAGTTACTAGATTATAACCATGCCTAGGTTGAATAGTTTCTGTAAAACCTCCTGCATCTGATGATTGAAATGATCTAAATATTCGACCCGGTTCTCCGTTCATTTCAGACCTATACTGATGTTCCAACCCCCAAGCAGAATCACCCCTAACAAGCCCCAACACTTGAGGAGCCATAAATGGTTCCGGAAACAGTCGTCGGGTTCTGTGTTCTGTATATACATGACGTATTGGTGCAAGTTGATTAGCCAAATCCATTGATACATTATTAGCTATAACTCGCCATCGGGTAGATCTAACTAATGTGCCGTCTGCATTGGTATCGAAAAATCCCCAAAGTGTTTCCATAGGTATATCAAGAATTCTATGCACTTCAGCTAAAATTGCTTCTTGAGGATTAGGATTATTGTTAGTTGGTGTCAAAGCATGGATAATATTCACATCTAATGCTACAGTAAAAACCGGCTCAGTATCAACTAAAGGCAAGCGGTTACGATCAAATATAGCACCCCTCTGTGGAGGAATATCACGCTCTACATTACTTTGACGTCTAATAAATTGTCTGGTGGCATAGCGTTCAAACTCGGCACCATAAGTAATTGTTATGTAGCCTATTCTTAAAAGAAGCGCGCTAATACATATAGTGAAAAAAACACCTATTAAAACCATACGTGTATTGCGTCTTGCTTTTATATGCTTTGAATTATTTTTTCTTCTCACTTTTGCCATGTGCTATACCCCCAACCAATTTCTTATATACCTCAGAGCTGATTGCCACATACCTTGTGACCGGGTTTGGCTTGGTTCATCACTTTGAACTACATAACTTTGACGAGATACATCAATGAATACTATTTGAGATTCATCAGGCAACGCCATATGAAGCCTTTCTCTTGCTATGCGCTCTACATCATACAACTGTAAGTTTCTGGCAACGGATGCCCGCATAGCAGCATTTTCATCCTGTTTTTGATGCAAAGCGGTTCTTTGCCTCTCTATTTGATTTCTCATATCTTGCAAATATGCAGAAGAAAAAGCAGTGCCTACTCCAAGTGCAAAAATTAAAAATACAGTAAAAGTTATCGGAAAAGATATTCTATTATTCATTGAATCAAAGTAAACATATTTAGATGCTCTTGGTTTGCTTTTCCTTTGGCGATTTTGAGATTTTTTAGCATTTTGTTTTTTTTGAGGATTCCTTCTTCTTGGATGTGGTCTTGAATTTGGTGGTGGTAATGGCTGTGGCTGCAATTTCCTTGCAGAATTTGATGATGCACTCATATTTGTTCACCTAGCCTTTCTGCTATACGCAATTTAGCACTATGCGCCCTTGGGTTTAATGCCAACTCTTCAGGATCTGACGTCAGAGGCTTTTTAGTTATTATAGACAGCGTGGGCTTTTTTCTACAGACACAATAAGGTAGCTTTCGTGAGCATTCGCATGGGTCTGCTTTTTGTTTAAAAGATCGTTTCACTATTCTATCTTCCAATGAATGAAAAGTAATAATGCAGATACGCCCTTTTGGCTTTAAAAGAGTTGTCATATCATCTATGGTTTGAGCCAAGTCAATTAATTCTTCGTTAACCGCAATACGAATTGCTTGAAAGGTGCGCATAGCGGCCGAACCCGGGTTTATATGTCCACCGGGTACTGCATTAGCAATAATTTGAGTTAACTGCAATGTTGTTTTAATAGGGCGATTCTTACAGATTGCTCTAACTATGCGTTTTACATATCGCTCTTCACCATAATTGGAAATAATTTTGATAAGATCTCCTTCCAGATAGCCATTAACCACATCATAGGCGGAAACGGTTGATCTATCATCCATACGCATATCTAAAGGTGCATCATATCTATATGAAAATCCTCGCTCTGGTGTATCAAGCTGATATGAGGACACTCCCAGGTCTAATAAAAAGCCATCTACCAGAGGTATAGATAAATTATCTAATATCTGTTTTACATTCTCATGCTTATCCCTTATTAAAATAAAAGAGGATCCAATTTTAGGAGACTCGCTTTTAAGGCGTCTTTCTCCTGCGCTAATAGCATCACCATCCCTGTCTATACCAATCAGCAAGCCATTAGACCCAAGTCTTTGTACAATTGCAGCACTATGACCCCCGCCTCCTAATGTACCATCTACATATATACCATTTTGCTTTATGTTAAGACCCTCTAAGCATTTATCTAATAAGACAGGTTGATGAATAAATTCGCTCAAAACTACACTTCCATTTCTGTATTACTTTTTTGTACATCCCAACAACTTCCAGTCATTGACAGTTGCTATAATTGAGAGTACACTAGTTGTGGTTGTCAATAAATAACAAAGTCATAAAAAGAGAAGGAGGCAGTCTTATGAAATCTATTAAGATATATCTGGACACAATTGATAAGGTAAAAGGTTTCGTTAACGTGGTATCGGTTTGCGATGGCGACTTTGACTTATCTTCCGGCAGATATGTGGTGGATGCTAAATCCATAATGGGCATCTTCAGCTTGGATCTAAGCAAAACATTAACACTCAATATCCATAGCGAGGAAGTTGCCGACCGCATAATACCCCAGTTGAAGGCATTTGAAGCACAATAATTAGACATGCCCTCCCTCCCCCTACTACTTTAGTAGGGGGATATTTTTTTAAAATTTTTTCAAAAATTATTTTACAATTCCCTTTAAATAAGGCTGGCGTTCCAATACACCTAAAAGCATAGCTACAAAATATGTCATAACAGTGGTGGTTGCTATCGTCTGCATTGCCCGTGGCAACCATACTACTGAAAAAGGTAAAAGTTGCCATGATGTGAAAATAGTATAACGAAAAACTATAGTATTTATGGTAGAAACTAACACTGCTGCTGTCATCATCGAAAGAAGCAGAGACATAGTTTTAACCTCTGTTTTACCTTTTAACAAAAATTTATTTACTACCCAATCTACTCCAATAAGCAATAAACCAAAAATACCGCTTCCAACCATAGCTGTGGTTACAAACATGATAAACTCGCCCAAGCCTTCTGCCGGGTCTCTGGTATTAATGGAGCGGGTAATAGCCATACGGCTAATAGCAGACATGTTGGCTGTGTCTATAGAATCATAATCAATAGTACGAACCGTTTGCCCTTGTGCATTTTCAGATAATTCTAATGTAAATGGCTCATAAAATGTGCGCCCTACCCCATCAGAGTTAAGCGTAAATATATTATAGGTTCCTATTGTTAGCAAAAGTACAGAAATAACTAAAACTAAGTTACGCATTAAAAATGTGCTTTTGCCTCTGATAATCATCCATATTCCACCTCTGACAAATCCTCCTAAAGCAGCAGATAAAGTCAGTTGTGGCAAAAATGTTCCGGAGGGGCTTATTTGAAAGCCAATAAAGTCTGTAAGCCCGGAAACAATAGCACCATAGATAGGGCCAAATAAAATTGCAGGCATGGCAGAAAATATGCCATGCACGCTAATTCGTATCCCACTTTCTCCAAAAATAGGAACATACATCCTAAACAGTGTACGGATAACCAAAGCTAGGCTCAAAAACATCGCTGATATAACCATACGTCTTAGATGTACAGATGTCATGGGTTCATTTTGTTTGCCAAATATTGTCAAGGAAAACAAAACCTTTCTATTTTTATGGAAGGCATAACACTAGCCCAACCATCATCATTTACCACGGTTAACTCTTTGGAGATAACTTCCACGTTGGTAAATGCCTCCAAGATATTTTGAGTAAAGCGCATGGTAGTTACAGGCTTTGTTATCTGTCCATCTTCTATTAGAAATGTACCATTACGAGTAAGACCGGTTAGCTGTAAAGTGCATGGATTAACAAAGTTTGTATAATGAAAATCTGAAATATATAATCCTCTGGTTGTACTTTTAATCACTTCTTCCTGTGTGGAATCTCCACCTAACATTATAGTGTGAAGAGAAGCTCCACCATTGCCTTTGTTTGAATATGCATGGCCTTTTTGCTCTGCTCCTAAAAGATGTGCTGTCTTATTGTCATATAATAGATTTTTTACCACACCCTTTTCAATAAGAGGTATAGTTTGACGTTTGTTTCCTTCGTAATCAAAGTACCATGGGAATACACGTGAATCATTAACATCATCATAAATATTAATATTTTCACCAAGCTTTGGAGCGTTAGACAAGCTACTGTTACAAAAACTAAGACCATCTGCCACTCGCTTTGCGTTAAGAGACCACCCCAAGAAAGCAACTAAATTACCTACAGCCATAGGTGATAAGACAACCGTATATTCTCCACCATTCAATGTTACCAAGTTTGATGTATCTGAACCTAGAGTTGCCCAATGTTTTGCATGAGAAAATGCCTCTTTGATGTTCAATTGATTTGCTTGATGGGATATACATTCACCGCCTCCGTCTGCATTGGATGGTTTATGCGTAACTACTGTATTAAACTGAACATTGTCTAAGGAGGCAAAGAGAACTTCATCGCTATAACTATTACCATAGGCCGAAATTTTATTTTCTAGCACTAAAGCACCGGCAGCAGTAAAATCTGTTTCAAAGTCCTTGATACCTTCTTTTATAGTCTCTGCCCGTCCTTTTGCATCATAAATTAACCTTAACTCTTTATCACTTTCTGTTGTATGTAAAGAAGGTTTTCCCCATGAAGCAAATTCGTAGTTACCCTGCGGACTAATAGCAAGAAGGCTTTCTGCATCCTTAACCAGGCGTTGTAAGCCCTCATCATTTAAGACATTAGTGCCACAAGTGGCTTCTTTACGTCCGTCATGAAGAGTCAAGGACATATTAATATCTGATTTATTTGTATTTTGGCTGATCTCAGAATTAGCAAAACGGGTTACGTTTTGCCGGGTGCCTTCAATATTGATTACACTACAATATTTGTCAGATGTTAGTTTTTTAACTTTTTCGATCAGCGTACAGGCTAAATCTTTATCCATTAGCAATTAACCTCACTTTTCTAAATCTAGCAGGCTGTGAAGCATGTCCAACTCGCATAATTTGCATTGGCTGACCTTTTCCACAATTTGGAGTACCAACCATCTGACGATGCTCTTGATTGCATACTCCGTCACAATTTCCCCAAAATTCTGTAGTTCGCCCTGTATATATTGGGTTTTTAAATATCCGTCCTGTTAATTTACCGTTTTCTATTTCTCTGGCAATTTCGCAAGCAAACTGAAAATTAATACGCTTGTCATCTATGCTCCAGCTTTTATTTTCTTCCAGCAAAAAGCCGTATTCTATTCCGGAAATAAGATTATCTAAGGTAAATCCTCCGGGTTGCATATTGATGTTAGTCATGCGAACGATAGGTAAGTTCTCCCAACCGTCAGATAGCCCCATTCCATGGGAGTTCTGGTTTACTACTGAAGCGTTATCTCTGGATGATTGAAAGTTTTTGAAGATTCCTTTTTCTATCAAAGTAATATTTTGAGCCGGAACCCCCTCGTCATCGTAAGCAAATGTGCCTAATCCTCTATCTCCCATGGCATCAGTAGCATCCGCTACTATTGTAACATGCTCAGAGCCATATTTTAGATTACTTGTTGCATCATCAGGAGACAAAAAACTTGCCCCTGCAAATGCCGCTTCACTACCCAAAACTCGGTCTAATTCTGTTGGGTGTCCTATACTTTCATGTATCTGCAAGTGCATTTGTGTTGGCATTAATATCAAATCAAATTCTCCGCTTGGACAGTCTTTTGCCTTAGAAAGAGCAACGGCCTCTTTTGCAATAATTTCTGCGTGTTTCGGAAGATTTAATTCAAGAATTGCTTCATAACCTGCTTTTAAAATATTTCCATAACTACGGGTTTGAGTGTCTGTATCAGACGAAGCTCGTGCTATAGCTTCTATACCGCCACCGGAATTATAAAAAGTTTGAGTTATATAACTGCCCTCAATATCAGCAAAAATAACTTCTTCTTTACGAAAGTCCAAAGTGGCTTCACAGTAAGATACGCCCTCTTCCTTAGACATTATTGTGCTACAATTCATGAGTAGCTCAATTTTTTCTTCAAAAGGAACGCTAAAAGGATCACTTTTAATTTGAGTACTATAATTGGCTGTAACTACGTCTTTAGGCGCAAGTGTGGTTTTGCTGCGTATAAGCATAGAACTTGCAACAGCAGTGTCATAAGCAAGCCGGACTGTATTTTTGATACTGTCCATATCATCCAAATCTGAAGTAGCAGCAAATCCCATGGCTCCATCTGCGTATACTCTGATACCCATACCCCTGCTACGATTAGTAGAAAGATCAGTTACTTGTCCATTTTCGATCTTAATACTTTCGGTAAATATATCCTTTAGACGGATATCTCCATACTCTGCATCCAGCTCTTTCATAAACGAGAGAGCTTCCATAATTTTACTATCCATTACAAATCTCCTAACCTAAAAATTTCTTCATTTGAATATGATACAACATTCGTTCATAGATCGGAATACTTCTCCGGAAAAAATTTATCGACAAAGTTTTAGAAAGTCAGTAAGTCAAGAGCATAGGCTAACGCATCACCATCATAAAAAATATCAGGTGTTATTCCTACATTATGGATAGATTCACTGCCCGGGCCTTCTACCAGTAGTACCGAAGCTCGTATAGCGGAACCTCCTATTAAAGGAATGGTTACTTGGCCAATGCCCTTACCAAAGGTAGTAGTACCTATACTGGTTACATTTGGCAAGTTACCTTGCAAGGCTAAAATTAATCCTTCTGCTGCACTGGCGGTACGTTCGTTTTGCAGAATAATGATATGCTCAAAATTAAAATAAGGCACTCTTCTTCCTTCAATATGGCTGGTGAAAATAGGCCAACGGGTACGTTCATATCCTACAGAGGCACCATGCTCAACAAATAAATCTGCTATTCTATAAAAGTCTGCCAGCAAGCCGCCATAGTTTCCTCTAAGATCCAAAATTAAATAAGGAAATTGAGCAATTTCACTCCTGTTGTCATTAACAAAACGCCGAGTATATGAATGAATATTGGGTATAAACAAATAACCAACTTCGTCTGTAAGGGCTTCAAAATGAACCAGCCCGGCATCTTCTCTTTCAATCTCTCTGGAAACTCTAAACTGAGACGGGCTATATAAATAAGTATACCGATCTTGGTTTATTTCACGTATGCGCTGTGTAACTACTGCCATTACCATTCTGTCAAAATCTTGAAAATAATTTCCATGAAAATTTTCTTCTCCAAGGGCTTGCACGTATAGAGTGTCTAAAGCATCCGTAAAAATGTAGTGCTGAGAAATTAACATTTTGAATATCCAATAATCATAATTAACGTATAGCCCTACTCCGTGCAAAGCTAGCAAGATAAAAAATCCAAATCTGAAAAAATTGTATCCGCGTGTTTTTTTTCTATTATCTTTTCTTCGATTTTTATTTCCAAATTTAAGCCGTCTCATGAGAGACTCCTTTCCATTATCTTATCCCTTTACAGTTTCCCCAAATTCGGTATAATCAATATATCCCAATAGTCTTTCAACTGCAATGTATTTTTTATATCAGTTGTGCAAGGCTGCACAATCTGCTTCAACCGATCTCGTTTTGTTACCGGTTGTGCAAAGTGATGCAGTCGCTTTTGCCCATATTAAGCGGCATAAATCAGAAAGGATACTTCAATGTCAAAGCCTAAAGATACCCGTCTAATATCTCAAAACAAAAAAGCTTACCACGACTATTTTATAGAGGAAACTATACAAGCCGGTATCTCTCTTATAGGAACAGAGGTTAAGTCTATGAGGGCAGGCCGCTGCAACCTTAAAGAAAGCTATATTGTGTTTGAAGAAGGCTCTGCTTTTATTAGTGGTATGCACGTAAGCCCCTATGAATTTGGCAATGTTTTTAACCGAGATCCTGTGCGTAAAAGGCGATTGCTTTTGCACAAATCTCAGATAAATAAATTGCGAGGTGCTGTTACTAAAGAGGGGTATACGGTTGTACCTGTTAGGGTATACTTAGCCGGAAGCTTGATAAAAGTTGACATAGCCTTAGCAAAAGGTAAGAAACTTTACGATAAAAGAGATGATCTTGCCAAAAAAGCCCAGCGCAGAGAGGCTGAAAAAGAATTTAAAATTCGCAATTTATAAAACATTGCAAATTTGTCCCACTTACGGTATTATTGTCGGGAAATGATGTGAAATAATGCGTTGAATAATTCTCATGATTTTTTCCGTTTATGCCGATATAGAAGGGAAATGAGTTATGGCTGACATTGGGATTGATTTAGGCACAGCCTCTGTGCTTGTGTATATAAAGGGACAGGGGACTGTTTTGCAAGAGCCATCAGTAGTGGCTATTGATAAAAATACTGATACTATTTTAGCAGTAGGAGAAGAGGCTCGTAGTATGCTGGGGCGTACTCCGGGTAACATTGTAGCTATTCGTCCACTTCGCCAGGGTGTTATCTCAGATTATGGTATCACTGAAAAAATGCTGAAATACTTTATTAACAAAGCTTTGGGACGCCCTTTAATGCGCAAGCCACGCATTGCGGTTTGTGTGCCTTCAAGTGTAACTGAGGTAGAACGTCGTGCGGTAGAAGATGCCACTCGTCAGGCCGGTGCCCGTCAAGTATATGTTATAGAAGAGCCAATTGCGGCGGCTATTGGTGCCGGGATAGATATTGCCCGTGCTTGCGGTAGCATGATTGTAGATATTGGTGGTGGTACCACTGATGTAGCTGTTATTTCTTTGGGCGGTACCGTAGTAAGTACTTCTTTAAAAGTGGCTGGCGATAACTTTGATGAAGCTATCATTCGTTTTATGCGTAAAAAGCATAATGTGTTGATTGGAGAACGTTCTGCTGAGGAACTTAAAATTAATGTAGGTACAGCTTATCCACGTTCGGTTCCTACCGCTATGGATGTAAGAGGCCGCAATTTGATTACCGGACTTCCAAAAACAATCAATGTAACTTCAGATGAAATGCAGGATGCTTTATCAGAGCCTGTTACCAGTATAATTGAGTCTGTTTACATGGTATTGGAAAAAACTCCGCCGGAATTGGCATCTGACGTTGCTGACAGAGGTATTGTAATGACAGGCGGCGGTGCTTTACTGTATGGACTTGACAAGCTTATCAAAGAAAAAACCGGTATCAACACCATAGTAGCGGAAGACGCCGTATCTTGCGTGGCTATTGGTACCGGCAGATATATTGAGTATGTCTCTATGGGTAAAATCAACCCCAAAGATGTAGTTAACACAAACAGAGAATTAATGTGAGACAACTCTTAAAATTTAGATAATACGGGAAGGAGCATGTAGATGCTTCGTGGTTTGTATACTTCTGCTTTGGGTATGACTACCCAAATGCAGCGGATGGATGTAGTTTCTAACAATCTTGCTAATGTAAATACAACTGCCTTTAAAAGAGATTCTGTTGCTGCCCATGCTTTTTCTGATCGGCTGGCTCATCGGGTAGATGATCCGGCTGTTCAGGGCGTTTTAAGATTGTTTAGTACAAGACCTCCTGTTGGGCCAACTGCCGCAGGTGTGTTTATTGATGAAGTTTTTACAGATTTTGAATCCGGAGGGCTAAGAGCAACCGGCTCGCCTTTGGATGTAGCCTTAGTTGGCTCAGGCTTTTTTGCAGTAAATGTTACAAACACTGATGGCAGTGAGCAAGAAAAATTTAGCCGTAATGGTGCTTTTACCTTAGCAGCAGATGGTACCCTTGTTACTATAAACGGCAGTAGAGTTCAAAACCAAGGTGGCGGCAATATTGTTATCCCTAACGGTGTTATTACTATTGATGCAACAGGCCGGGTTTTCTCTAATGATGAGTACGTAGACACTATCAGGGTAGTTAATGTTGACAATCCTGAGTCCTTGCGTAAAACTCGTGGAAATTATTACACTGTCACTCCTGAGACTATGATGGTAGACTTTACAGGCCAGGTGCAACAAGGCTTTTTAGAAAATTCTAATGTATCAGCAGTTAGGGAGATGGTAGAGCTTGTGGCACTTTCCCGTGCTTATGAAGCCAATTCTCGTATGGTGCAAATCCATGATGAAACATTAGGCAGAGCTGTTAATGAAATTGCAAGAAGAGGATAATAGTAGCAGTTTTTAAAAATTCAGATAATAAATTTCAGAAAAGGGGTACATAAGTTATGATGAGATCACTGTGGACAGCGGCATCCGGTATGACCGCTCAACAGTTTTTTGTAGACAGCATATCCCACAACTTATCTAATGTTAACACCACCGGGTTTAAGCAAGGACGGGTAGAATTCCAATCCTTAATGTATCAAACTATGAGACGTGCAGATTTAGATCCTGCAAATATGACCGGGCGGCCTGTTAACCTTCAAGTAGGTTTGGGTGTGACTCCTGTAGCTGTATCAAAAATATTTACACAAGGAAATCTTCAGCGCACAGACAATATGTTGGACTTTGCTATTGAAGGTGACGGATTTTTTGCAGTACGCCGCAATGCAGATCCTGAAGAAATTTTCTTTACCAGAGATGGTTCTTTTAAACTTTCTCCATTAGAAGCCGGTGGCTTAATGCTTGCTACTTCTTTGGGTTATCCTGTATTAGATGTAAATGGTGATCCAATTATCTTTGATGAAGAGGTATCTTGGCACAATGTTACTATGTCTGATAGCGGAGCTTTCTTCAATATTAATGCAGATGGCGATATGGAAGCATTAGACTTTACGCTTCAAATTGTTCAATTTCCTAATCCTCAAGGGCTTGAAGCTATAGGAGCAAATCTCTTTATGCAAACACCTGCTTCCGGTGCGGCTTTATTGGAGGCTGAGGAAGATGTTAACCGTCCTAGCCGCGTATTTCAGGGTTTCCTTGAAATGTCTAATGTAGATGTAGCTCGTGAAATGGTAGACATGATTAGAGCGCACCGCGCTTATGATTTGAACGCCAGAGCTATCACAACTTCTGATGAAATGCTGCAACAAGCAAATCAGCTCAAGAGGTAGGTGATTAGTACATGATGATGGATATATCTCATATACAAAATATGGCTCAATTTTCTACTACTGAACAAATGAGCCGTCGTCTTACTCCTGCACAATATGGCATGAGCGAGAGAGAGTTACAAGATATTAAAGATGCGGCAGAGGCTTTTGAATCCTATTTTCTCCAGATAATGCTTAGGGAAATGCGCCGCACTATACCGGAAGATCAAGGCTTTATACCCACAAGTACAGCAGAGCGCATCTTTACAGAAATGCTTGACGAAGAAATGGCTAAAGATGTAGCACGTTCCGGTGGTATAGGCTTGTCTAAAATGATAATACAGCAATTAACCAGAGATTATGCTTCTAATATGCGATAAAACTTATTTACAATTTAATATTTATTAATCTTATCAAGAGTGGTGGAGGGATTAGGGCCCGATGAAACCCAGCAACCGGCTAGAGCTAAACTGTACGGTGCTAACTCCCCCGATGTATTTTGTCGGAAGATAAGAAGGTATAATAAAAGAAGGGCCCTGTGGGGTCTTTTTTTTATATTTTATGACAAAAAGTACAAATGTACTTGAAAAATATTCAAAAAATATAAAGGAGATTTTATCAATGAGATTATTTACATCAGAATCAGTAACAGAAGGACATCCGGACAAGATATGTGATCAAATATCAGATTCCATTCTTGATGCAATTTTGGCACAAGACCCTTTAGCACGAGTAGCTTGTGAAACATTGGCAAGTACAGGATTAATATTGGTAAGTGGCGAAATTACAACCAACTGCTATGTAGACATTGCAAGAATTGCACGTAATACTGTTTTGGACATTGGCTATAGCAGCGGAGAGTTTGGATTTGACGGCAATTCTTGTGCAGTGTTGGTTTCTGTGGGAACCCAATCCCAGGATATTGCTATGGGGGTAAATGCTGCCCATGACGATGCAGACCAAACCGGGGCAGGAGACCAGGGTATGATGTTTGGTTTTGCCTGTAATGAAACAGAAGAACTTATGCCTATGCCTATCACTTTAGCTCACAAATTGACCAGAAGGCTGTCAGAAGTACGCAAGAATGGCACTTTGCCATATCTTCGCCCGGATGGCAAAGCTCAGGTAACAGTATCCTATGAAAATGGCCGTCCTAAAAAAGTAATGGCTGTAGTAGTTTCCAGTCAACACAGTGCAGAAGTTAAACAAGAGGATATTGAGAATGATATAACTCAGCATGTAATTAAAACTGTAATTCCCGCAGAGTTATTAGACGAAAATGTAAAAATTTATGTAAATCCTACAGGTCGCTTTGTAGTAGGCGGTCCTGTTGGTGATTGTGGCTTAACAGGCCGTAAAATTATAGTGGATACCTATGGTGGCTATGCTGCTCATGGTGGTGGTGCATTTTCCGGCAAAGATCCTACTAAAGTGGATCGTTCAGCAGCTTATATGGCACGCCACATTGCTAAAAATGTTGTAGCGGCAGATCTTGCAGATTGTTGCGAAGTTGCAGTATCTTACGCTATTGGTGTTGCTCGCCCTACGTCTATAGCGGTTAACACACGAGGTACAGGAAAAATTACTGATGAAAAAATTGAAGCTTTAATTGAAGAGCATTTTGACTTGCGCCCGGCTTCAATTATTCGATATTTTGATCTACGCCGCCCAATCTACAAACAAACCGCAGCCTACGGCCATTTTGGCAGAATAGACTTGGATCTTCCATGGGAAAGAACTGATAAGGCAGATATATTAAGAAAAGCACTATAAGAAATCTAATACAAAATATAAAAGGCGCGAAAGTGGCATGAATCAGCCGCTTTTGCGCCTTTTAAAATTATCTGCGAATGTGTAAAAATCATGCCCCCAACCGGTACCGGTTGGGGGCGTTTTGCATGAGTGAATATGATCAAAGTTCGGTGAACGGTTTTTGTTCATCGAACTCACGGTGTTTTAGTACAAGTATGATGCATTTTATTCTTCAGAATTTTGCTGCATAAATGTGCGGCGTATATTAATAATTTCATGTGTATGCGTATTTCGTTTGTCTTGCGTACGTGCAAAAGATCGATGATTCCTATCAGAATCGGAATCATCGTCATCATCATTACGTGACTCAGGGCTTTGAAGCAGATGCAGCACC
>WQVX01000040.1 GCA_009785615.1 Defluviitaleaceae bacterium
ATGGATGCCCCGCAACTTGCTGCGGGACAGCCACTTGGGCAAGCTCTGAATGAAAAGGCATTATTAAATTGAAGGGTAGGAAACGAAAATCCAACAAATAATAAAAGCGCGTAGGGATAGTGACAAAGTTCGTCATAATCACTCACGCGCATAAATTCAGCTTTAGGATAATCCTTATGAGGGCACCACATGCAAATCTGTAGCAATACACAAAACAAACCTCATTAACATTCGACCAACGCCCACATTTAAGATGCACAAAAAAATATGGAGTTGAAAACAAAGTCAGTTTATAGTATACTAACAGCGTTGCAGCGGCAAGCTAAACTTGTGCCTGTGAGTGATATCTTCCATCACCTACAGCCTCCGTGACACTCGACCAAAAGTGTCGCGGACGTTGCACCAAAAGGCAAGCCTTTTTCTAAGTTTTCATTTCAAAAGTATTCTAACACTTTCCTTGGAATAATTCAATAGATTATTTCATTTTTTTTGTAAATTGCCAAAATTCTCTTGTAATATTTGGAATTACCATTTAAGATATAATAAACCTCTTGTATAAGAACCTGCGGTCAACTGCCCAACACTACTGTTACAAGAGGTTTATTATAAAATGATCGTTAGTTGGAAGGTGGAATTAGTGAGTCAATGAGTCAAGTAGAAGAAGCAAATCTATACTACCAAACTATAAAGAAGGAACTGGCAGCTTGGGAAAAGCAAATGACAAAACACCCCGGCATGATCAATCGCACATCTAAAAAAGTGCAATCAAAGATTCAGGGAATCATTCCGCAAAAAGCTCAAAATATTATTACTGCTGCCATTAAAACAATGGTTGAAACTATTTTGTCAGGCTCCGGTCTTATAACTAAAACAAAGCAAGCTCAAAATCCAACATTGGCAGAGAGCGATTTTTTAGTAGAAAAAGCTTATGATACTTATCACAAAATAGCTGTAGCTCAAGGGATAGGTTTTGGATTAGGCGGAATTTTAATAAATCTTGCCGATTTTCCGGCATTATTATCCCTCAAGGTCAAGTTTTTGTTTGATTGCGGTAAATTGTATGGTTTTGATATAGACCAAAAATCGGAACGTTTATTTATACTGTACGTGTTCCAATTGGCCTTTTCCGGTGATCAGCGTAGATTAGAAATTTTTCCGTTAATTCAAAATTGGGATGCTCAAGTACAGAATATCGAAATGAATTGGGAAACCTTGCAAATAGAATACAGAGATTATTTAGATATAGCAAAATTGTTACAATTGTTGCCGGTAGTTGGTGCTTTGGCCGGAGGAGCTGCCAACCATAGTTTAATTAAAAAATTGAAAGTAACAGCTATGAATGCCTATAGATTACGAGTTATGACCGGTAAAAAATATAAAAAACAAGATAAAAACACCTATTGGTGTTAAGAAGGGAGATTCCATATCATGGAATACTTAGGAATTGAGGTTGTGTTAAAAAACACTCCTGCTTTAGACCAAGATTTTATACCTATGGCTTTATTTAATAAAGCATTTTTAAAACAGGCCAAAAAGCCTGTATCTGTAAGCGTTGAGCGTGATGACGGAAAAATAACTGTCTATGATACTTTTATCACCGGCATAAACATTGATGCTGACAGATACTACATGGAGCGGCTTGTTAAACTTCTGCTTTGGTCAAAAGGCGGATTTAAAGTAACGATTTATGGTGAAGATGATATGGCACTTTATATAAAAGACGCATATTCACCTGCGGGCAAGTACGCTTTTGATAATGGATTTATGTCTAAAATATACGAACAACCATTTGAAGTACTAGCCTTACCTCTTAGTGAAAAGCCTCCTGAAAATGAAAAAGCCAAACCTGTAGGAGGAAACAAACAAGGCTGTCGCATAGGCTTTGATGCGGGCGGCAGCGATCGTAAGGTTTCCGCAGTGATAGATGGTGAAGCCGTTTTTAGTGAAGAAGTTGTATGGCATCCTAAAATCACAGCCGACCCGGACTATCATTATAATGGTATAGTTGATGCTCTTAAAACAGCAGCAAGTAAACTGCCCGGGGTAGATTCTATTGGGGTAAGCTCTGCCGGAATTTATATAGATAACCGGACAATGGCAGCGTCTCTATTCCTAAAAGTATCACCGGAAGATTTTGCAAAAAAAGTAAAAGATATTTATATTCGTGCTGCAAAAGAAATAGGTGATGTGCCTTTAACTGTGGTAAATGACGGAGATGTAACCGCCTTAGCGGGAGCAATGGAATTTGGCGACAATAATGTACTTGGTATAGCAATGGGAACTAGCGAGGCCGGTGGATATATAGACGAAAACGGTTATATCAAAGGCTGGCTGAATGAGTTAGCATTTTGCCCCGTGGATGCTTCACCAAATGCTATGGTAGATGAATGGGCAGGAGATATTGGTTGCGGAGTAAAGTATTTCTCACAAGATGGTGTAATTAAGCTTGCAACAAAAGCAGGTATTAGTTTTGATGAAGGTCTAAGTCCCGGTGATAAATTAAAACAAGTACAGGATATGCTCGCCGGAGGAGAAGAAGCTGAATTGATTAGAGATATTTTCCGTTCAATCGGGTGTTATCTTGGGCATACATTACCATATTATTGGGATCTTTATAAATTTAAACATGTATTACTTTTAGGTAGGGTAATGTCCGGCGAAGGCGGCAATATTCTTTTAGATACAGCAAAAAAAGTATTGGCTGACGAGTATAGCCATTATAAATTTAATATTCATACTCCGGACGAAAAAAATCGCCGAGTTGGTCAAAGCGTAGCTGCTGCCAGTTTATAATTTTGAATCCATTGTAAACCATTACCCCTCTGATGATATTTTACTTGAATAATATTACTAATTATGTTAGTTTATTTGTAAAGCTATATATATAATTGATAGAGGGGAAATACTTATATGTGGAAAGACTCTTTTCGTATTGGCGTTGATAAGATTGATGAACAACATAAAATGTTGTTTGATAAAACCAAAGAGCTTACGGATATTTTCCGTGACAGCAAAGTAGAAAATAAGCAAACTATAGTAGATACCATCCTTTTTTTAAAGCAATATGCAGTACAACATTTTGCAGATGAAGAAGCCTACCAAAAATCCATCAATAACCCGGGATTTGAAGAGCATCAAGCAGAACATCAGCAATTTGTGCAGACGGTATTACAACTTGAAAAATCCTTGATAGCTTCTGACTTTGCGGCAAATGATGTGCAAAATCTAATAGCTACTTTGTCCACATGGCTTTTGTATCATGTTGTTGGTTCAGATCAGCAAATTGGTAAAGTAAAGGTTACAGAATCTGCAAAAACTCATGCAGATAAAGTTCGCATGAGTGTTGCTGCTGTATTTAACAAAGTAGCAGGATTAGATAAAGAGCATTTGAAAGATGTAGAACCTAAATTTAAAACTACAGCAAGTGATGATATCATATTAGAAATGCAATTTGAAGGCGAAATGGAAGGATACATTTGCGTACAATTCCCACAAATATTTTCAAAAAATTTAGTTTATGCAATGATGAGCTTTGTGCCAAAAGTAATTGATGAATTTGAAGTTGCTGTGTTGTTTGAAGTATTAAACCTAATTGGTGGTGAAGTTTGCAACAGTTTTGCTAAAGAAGAAGGCAAAGATTGCAAAATTAAAGGTATTGAATTATCCCAAAGGCCGACTATAACGCCTAATGATACTATTGCTATGGATACCGGGATAGGTATTGTAGAAGTAGATATTTCTATTGAATTACATCACTAATATTTAAAAACCACATATTTTATTGCATTTATCCTCCCTTCCTGCATAAGATAGTATATCCAATACTATCTTAGCAAGAAGCGGAGGTTTTTTATTGTAACCAAGAAATATTATGCCAAGTTTGCGTGTTGTTTGTAGCAAACAGAAGTGTTATATATGCCTTTAGTATTATTGACGATCATTCTTTATACTTGATTGAAAGTAAGTCCGAATATAAGTTTTTATTCTTTAAGACAACTATCTTTAGCTCATCCACTGCCCTAGTTATAATTTGATACAACATACCACCTAAATCGTAATATGTTTGTGATACAGATAAACGGCCTTTATCATCATATTTAAAATTATTATCCATCACCAAGGCAACTTTTTTAAATTCTTGTCCGATTACTGAGTGAGCGGTATTATGAGAAATTTGACTTATTTGTTCAATTAGCTCTCGGTTATATTGAGAAACTGTATAAGTTATCGGTTCCCATTCTTTATTTTCTGAAAGAGCAGCCATATACTTTCGTACATCTTTGATATCTTCAAAATATTCTATTGTTATATCATTATAATTTGTATAGCTATTACTACTGTTTTTGATAAACATATTTTGTATGAACGAGGCTATGTTTTTATTTGTTCGTATTTTATTTGTCAACGTATGTGTTACTGTATAAGCTCTTTTTAAAATTTCAGGATAGTTTTCTTTGCAATACTCATAAATATCCTTATCTTCACCCTTAGATAAGTATTGCTTAGGATCGTATGAAAATAAAATAGGAATAGAAAGATTATCAGCTTGTTTAATTATCATGTTTAGTTGCGTTGACCTAATCCTCTGTGCCTCATCAACAATAATTAACGGTACATTTTGATGCAAATATTTTGATATTGTCTTTTCTTGTATTGATTTAATAGGTAATATCTTCCAACCTCTATTAATTAGATAGCCTTGCCCGGAATTTAAAGCAGCTGTATGTATAATCACAGGAGAGGTATTTAAATTGATAAGTTCTTTAGCGATATCATACGTTAAAAGAGTTTTCCCGGTGCCGGCGTTTGCTGAGATAAAGCTTATAAAATACGTTTCTTGATTAAAATGATTTAAAATATCTTTCTTTATATTTTTCTGATGATCTGTCAAAAAATAATTTCCTTTTAAAAAAGATTTTGTATTATTATACGGTGATACTAAATAATTACTCGCAACAAAAAGCATATCGGGATTTATGTCATAATTCACCATCTGAGATTCTAAGCATGAGATTAGTACACTTATATCTGTTTTTTGCGGTTTGTTTTCGCAAAATTGGTACAAGCCATCATTTTCAACGTAGGTAAATATAGTAATTGTTTTATTCAAAAATTGAAGGTAATAATTATTTTCATTCATTTGCTTAGCAATTTTATCAAAGTCAAGGGTGCTTTTTAATTCTATGTTTATAACTGAATCATCTGAAAATCTTAATAGATCAAATTGTTTGCTTATTTGATTAATGGAATAGCTTATATAATAGCCATTGTAACCACTAAAATCCATATCTTTTTCTTTTAAAATTTTGATTAATTCGCACAACCCCCTTGCTTCTTGAGATTTTAAATTATTACGTATATTTGTAGTATCTTCAAATGCTTGTACAGTTTGATAAGCTGAAATAATATTTATTGGTTTCAATATAAATCGCTCTCCTTAGCAATATTTTCGATTATCCTATTAGTTTCCGAATAATTTTATTTTCGTCCCAATTCCTTTATTTACCAAATCAAATAAATCAATCTTGTTTAGCTCTGAAAGATATTATCACAAATGTAAAATTTTGCAAAGTAATAATTTTTGCTCTAAAATGCTATAGCTTAAACTGCGATATAGTTTTGGAAAAATTAAAGCTTTTAAAATTAGGAATAGCGAGGAACATCACTAATATTTAAAAACCACATATTTTATTGCATTTATCCTCCCTTCCTGCATAAGATAGTATATCCAATACTATCTTAGCAAGAAGCGGAGGTTTTTTATGGACTACCAAGACCTGTACCGAGATATATCTGAGCGCACAAAAGGTGATATCTATATAGGTGTAGTGGGGCCTGTGAGAACAGGAAAATCCACATTTATTAAGCGATTTATGGATCTTTTAGTCATTCCAAATATTGAAAATGGTTATGGCAGAGAACGGGCTAAAGACGAGCTTCCCCAAAGTGCGGCAGGCAAAACCATAATGACTACAGAGCCTAAATTTGTACCTAATGAGGCTGTAGAGATTAATCTGGATGATACTTTATCCTTTAAGGTGCGGATGATTGATTGCGTAGGATATTTGGTACCCGGAGCAAATGGGCATTTGGATGGCGATGAACCAAGGATGGTTAATACTCCCTGGTCTGACGAACGAATGCCGTTTGCAGAAGCGGCAGAAATGGGAACCAAAAAAGTTATAACAGACCATTCTACCATTGGTATTGTAATTACCACTGACGGCAGTATTTCCGATATTCAAAGAGACGAGTACATAGATGCAGAAGAGCGTGTTATCCGTGAGCTAAAGGCGATAAACAAGCCTTTTGTAATTTTATTGAATTCGACTACGCCCTACGCACCGGAAAGTGAGAAATTGCGTCAAGATATAAGCGACAAACATGGTGTACCTGTTATGTTAGTAAATTGCGCTCAACTCAAAATTGATGATATTCATACTATAATGGAAAAGATTTTGTACGAGTTCCCGGTTAAAGAAATTCGTATTAACTTTCCAAAGTGGATTGAGACGCTTACAGCAGAGCATTGGTTAAAACAAGAATTTATAAAATCTGTTAAGGAAATGGTAACTGATGTCAACAAATTGCGAGAAATGAAGGATTGTGCCGGAATACTGGAGCTAAACGAACATATTAAAAAAGCATACCTGGAACGTATTGCTTTAGGAGATGGCTCAGTACATATTGAAGTAAATGTAGATGGCGAACTCTTCTATCGCATACTAAGCGAAACAACAGGCATGGAAATTGCCGGAGAGTATCAATTAATTGACACCATCAAGATATTAGCTGAGGCTAAAAAGGAATATGACAAAATAAAATATGCCCTTGAAGAAGTACGGCTAAAAGGCTATGGTATTGTAACTCCGGCCACAGATGAAATGAAACTTGAGCGGCCAACATTGGTTAGACATGGTACTAAATATGGTGTTAAGATTAAGGCCAGTGCGCCAAGTTTGCATTTAATCAGAGCCGATATAGAAACCGAGGTGTTTAAGTACAATATGATGGTGCAGTGCAAGTATAAGAAGGTTGGTGCAATCGTGGATAATTTGAGTTCCTCGCCAAAGTATTTGGTGGGGAATTTTTTGATTCTCTGTCGCAAAAAAACGCATCCATGATATAATTATACTCATAATTTGTGAGACATTCAAATATTTGGAGGGAAACTTATGTATGCTAATGAATCTGATGTGAAGAACACAATCCAAGAATTTATTATACTTTGTGATTATATCGAAACTGAGAAACCTTTTTCCACTCAAAAGGGTGATTTAGGAACCAAGGCTTGCTATGCCGTTAATCAATTGCTGGTTAACGGAAAAAAAGACTCAAAATCAACTGATAGGTTATACCACTATCCCTCTGTGTCTTTGTGGTTTGCTATCGCTAGGGAAGCAGGGTTTATTGCAGAATTTGATGCAAAAAGGAGTAAAACATTTTATAACGTAACAGATAAATATGAATACTTCAAGAACATGGATATTTTCAGCCAATACCTATTACTATTTCAGATATGGTACTGCTTTGTTGATATAGAAGTACACTATGCTGAAAGAGGAATGAGGATGATTACAAGCATGTTACTTGATTCTGTTTTTTCGGATTTGTGCAAAAATGGAAGTGATGTTTGGATAATGAGAGATAAAAACCAAACCCGTGGGTTTGGTGAAAATATGATCCCCCACTTGTTTGAATATAGTTACAAAGTTACTCATGACTTGATGAATTTTGGGCTTCTGACTTTTGAAGAAAGCGGAGAAAAAGCAAGGTATTTCAATCATCCTACTTTATCAAAAATTAAGCCAACGCCTTTTGGCCTTTTAATTATGCAAGCTTGCGAAACCAGAAAATATTCAGAATATAATGTTTGTGCCGGTTTAATAGATTTTTTTGAAGAAGATATTGAAGAAATAGTAGAAGAAGAAAAAGAACCATTCCTAATTGCATTTTTGGATATATTTCCTAATAACTCAATAAACATATCAAATATAAATAAATTAGTTTATGAGTATCAACCGGAAGATGGCGCAGACGATATGCGTATCTTTGAATTTAAAGTTTCACTTGGAAAGAAATGCTACAGGGTGATTCAATGCTTGCCACATCATACATTTGATGATTTGCATAATGAGATTCAAGAAGCATTCAATTTTGATAACGACCATCTATATTCATTTTATTTAAATGGTGAATTGTATTCACCATATGCTGTGCATTCTCCGTATGCACAACTTCATCCTTCTTCTGCCAAAACGCTACTAAGTGGTACAAGACTTAGGGATAAACAACGAATATTATACCATTTTGACTATGGTGATGATTGGATGTTTGACATTGTTGTTGGAGTAACTGAACCTGAATCGGAAAAGCTGCAATTCAAAAAGCCAAAAACAATTGAAAGTGTCGGAGAAGCCCCTGAACAATATGCGCGTTATAGATACGGCAGCGAGGATTAATAGTTCTATGGTGGTGAAAAAGAAAAAATGAGCAAAAAATGGGATTCGTTTCGTTTTATTGACTTGTTTGCAGGCATAGGCGGCATACGTCTAGGCTTTGAAAGTGTTGCGGGCAAATGTGTATTTTCTTCCGAATGGGACAAGCAGGCAGCAAAAACATATGAAGCAAATTTTGGAGAAAAACCGTTTGGTGACATTACTAAAATAGAAGCAAGCGAAATTCCGGATTTTGATATTTTGCTTGCGGGTTTTCCTTGCCAACCATTTAGCATCATCGGTGACAAAGAAGGCTTTGGTCATGAAACACAGGGGACGCTTTTTTTTGATATAGAGCGAATACTGTCAAAAAAAATGCCACCTGCATTTATGCTGGAAAATGTCCGAAATTTAACAGCCCACGATAACGGAAATACATACCGAACAATTTTAAGGAGATTACAGTCATTGGGCTATAATGTCCATACAAAAGTGTTAAATGCACTTGATTTTGGTGTGCCACAAAAACGTGAACGAATTATAATTTGCGGATTTATAGATAATGTAGATTTCAATTTTCCACAACCTATTCCGCCTTACGAAAGGTTAACATTAAACGATATTTTAGAAAATGAATCAGAAGTAGATGAAAAACTTTGGGTGCGTGAGTGCATAAAAAATAGTAGAATCGAACGCATGAAAATAGAATTGCCCCGTCCGTATATAACGCATGAAAATGTGGCGGGGTCAATTACCCCACATCACTTTTCATGCGCTTTACGTGCCGGAGCTTCCGCCAATTATATCCTTATAAATAATGAACGCCGCCCTTCGGCTCGTGAATTGTTGAGATTACAAGGTTTCCCCGATTCATTTAAAATTGTAGTGCCTTATACCGGCATAAAAAAGCAAACGGGGAATAGTGTTGCCATTCCTGTTATAAAAGCAGTAGCTAAAGAAATGCTGAAGGCGTTAAAATCCTATGAGAGAAGGACTATAAGTTGTGGTAGAGTTATATGATTTATAGATATAATGCCAAACATACACATATTTTATAGGGGGTTGTGATTATGAATATACGATTAAGTCAGGTTCGCATAGAAAATTTCCGCTCAATAGAAAAAACAGATATTAATCTCGGGCAATTTTCTGTACTGTTTGGAATGAATGATAGCGGTAAGTCAAACTTCATTCGTGCCTTAGCTCTTGCTTTAGGTAGCAAAGGAATTACTGAGAGGGATGTATTTTGTTCTAATGACAGCCCATATACTACAGATACAAATGTTATTATAGATTTGAAATTTGTTCCTATAGGTGATGAGTCATTTGACAATTCATCATGGGGATTACATTTGGGCGATAATGTTCAAACGGATGATAATGATAATGAATATTTCGCATTTAGAACTAAGTTTAGTTACGATGCAGACAAAGGGGATTATAAAAAGGAAAAATTACTTATTACTTCCTGGAAAGATGGAGTTACAGATAAACATATGGGAAACAAGACATTGGCTTCTTTTGAGTTAGTTTATCTTGATGCCCATCGTGACATGTCCTTAGATATACGTGACAAAACCTCTATTTGGAGTCGCCGGGTATCAAAGTTAAAGATGTCTGAAACTGCTAAAAAAGATATAGAAAATTCTTTAGTAGAATTAGGCGATAAAATAATGAATGAGAGTCCGTTTCTTCAACAAGCAGCAGAAGATTTAACTGTATCAACAAATACAAATAACAGCAATATAGATATACACCCTATCACTAGAACTGTTGACGAAATATACAGAGGGCTAGATATCTATGTTACGCAGGGAGATTCTTCTGCAATCTCTATATCTAATATGGGTTCAGGAACTCGTAGTCGTGCAGTTTTTGCATCTCTAAAGACTGTTATAAATGATAAAATGAAGAATGCAAATGATACTCCGTTTTTTTGCCTTGTAGCCTTTGAGGAACCGGAAGCTCATATACATCCACAAGCACAAAGAAAGTTGATTGATGATTTTTTAAAAATATATGGACAAAAGATTATCACAACTCACTCTCCTTACATTTTATCGGCTTCAAGTATCGAAGATTTAATATACATGGAATTGAGTGAAGCCAAAACAAGATTTGCCCCTCTTATTAATCTTAACTTAAAATCTGATGAACAATTTAAGGTCAAAAGAATGATAATAGATACAAGAGGAGAAATTTTATTTGCAAAGATAATAGTTTTAGCAGAGGGAGAAACGGAAAGGCTTGCATTGCCAATATTCTTTAAAAATTATTTTGGGTATACCCCCTACGAGTTAGGCGTAAATATTACAAATGTTGATGGTCATAAAAATTTTTTAACATTCCTTAGAATTTTTGAAAATATAAACGTGCCTTGGTTTCTATTTGGTGATGGAGAATCCGCTGTGGAACAATCGCTAATAAAAGCTATTAAAAAATTGAAGAAGCTAAAGGGTGATCCAGACCTAAACCAGTATGATAACATTATATTGTTGGGCAATAATTTGAATTTTGAGAGCTATTTAGTAAACCAGGGCTATTGTGATGAAATTATATCGGCTATAAACACTTTTGAAGGGCTTCCACGCCCAGGTAAAAAACCAAAATTTGAAAGATTTGCATCCGATAAATACAGTGATCCTAATTCAGAAAAATGCAAAATTTGCGAATGTAATATTTGGGTATCAACAAAAAACGATTTTTGCTGTGATGAAGGAAAAATTTGGGTATCAACAAAAAACGATTTTTGCTGTGATGAAGGAAAAAAAGCAGCTTTGATAGCCTGTATGAGTATGAGTCAAAATAAAGTAAAATACGCTATTCCGATTGCAGAAAAAATATTAGAATGTGACGATGAAAGAAAATATCCACCTAAAATTAAATTGTTACTGGAAGAGGTAGAAAAGGAACTGGAGGTACGCAATGGATTTATCAGACAAACAGAGGCAAGTGGTTGATTCTGTTGATCAGTATATGTGCGTTATTGCAGGGGCTGGAAGTGGGAAAACTCACACATTAACAGAGCGAATTAAAAAGTTAATTTCAGCTAATAAACGTGGTGAACGAGTGCTTGCAATTACATTTAGCAATAAAGCTGCTAGAGAGTTGAAAGAACGGCTTTTACATTCATATTCGCAAAGCGAACTCAATGAATTATCTTATATCGGGACTGTTCATAATTTTTGTATGGAAATAGTGACACAACGCGCCACTTCTATAGGATTACCTGGTGAGTTGCATATTTTTGAATCATTTGAAGATAGGTTTGAAATTTTTAAAACAACACTAGTAAATATCCCTCAAATGAAAGACCAGTGTTTAGATTATAAAGGGAATCTTGATGCTAAAAAAGTCCGTAATTTGTTTGAAAAATTTAGCAATTTGAAACGTAATCTAAAATTTCCGGAGGATTATCATAAACAACCGTTATTACAACGATTGTATCAAGATTATAATGATTTAATGCTATCCCAAAACGCTATTGATTTTGATGATATTTTACTGTACGCATATAAGATATTAATAGAAAAACCAGCAATTGCACGGATATATCATCGAATATATAAGCATATATGTGTTGATGAATCACAAGATTTGAATAAAGCACAGTATGCTGTAATAAAAGCTATTGCAGGTAGTTCAGCCAGTTTACTTATGGTAGGTGATCCAAACCAAGCCATATATGGATTTAATGGCTCATCTCCCAAATATATGTGTGAAAAATTTTCTAATGATTTTGAAGTTGTGCAGTATAACTTGGACGAGAATTATCGTTCGTCTAAAACAGTAATAGAAGCTGCACAGATAATTGAACCAACTTTTAAAATGGTAGGAAAACTACCTATAACCGGACAAGTGTCCATCCATAGTTTTAATGACGAGCTTGAAGAAGCAAATTGGGTGGCAAGTATGATTGAACATCTATCTACACAAGGTCATGATGATATTGAAGGAAAACTCTGCTTGCCAGAGCAATTTGCAGTTTTGGCAAGAAACAGATATGTATTTAATACATTGGAATCTTTATTTAATGAAAGGGATATAAAGTATAATATCCGAGTTTCAGCAAACAAAGATTTAATGAGCGAATCCACTTTTTTTAAAGTGTTTGATTTAGGGTTACGTTTAATAATGAACCCTTCTGATGTTTTACACTTTGAAGAGATGAAAATTCTTTTGGCAATTGATAGTAGGAATACTATGGATTTTGACACTTTAAGAGCAAGTGCAATATTTCAAAATTTGCTTAGTCAAGAAGGTTCTGTGGCACTCAACAGTGCTTGGGACAAATTGAAATCTCAAACGCAAAATTTTAGATTTGATAAAATTTTAAGTACCTTATCTGCCTATTTTACTTCTGATAATAATATAGAAGTAAATGAACTAGCTTTATTACACAATGATCATGCAGCTTGGGACAATCGTTGGAGATTTTATGTAAAAAATTCATCTGCTGAAGAGCGCAGTCTTGCTCATATGATGAGAGCAATAGCATTAGGGATTACAAACACGACTAGTGAAGACGGAATTACATTGTCAACAGTTCATATGTCTAAAGGATTGGAGTTCAATGTCGTTTTTATAATAGGGCTTAATGATGGAGTTTTTCCTGATTATCGCACATTAAATGAACCGACTAAATTATCAGAAGAGCAGCATAATATGTTTGTAGCAATTACTCGATCAAAAAGACTTTGCTACCTTAGCTTTCCATGTTCGAGAATTATGCCTTGGGGTGATACGAAAGATCAACGCAAATCTAGATATGTGGATGCTTTAAGTCATCACTTTAGTTGCGATATATACACTAATTGATAGTAATATCTATGTTAATATCCCATACTACAATGTTATATTAGGTGACACAAATATACAATCAACATCAGACATCAGAAACCATCTGATGTCTTTTTTGTACTAGTCAACCTCTTCCCATCATAAATTTACAAAGAGGGGAGTGAGCCATGTTAATTACAATAATTAAAAACACGCAAGACCTAGCATTTGCGCATTGGCAATATGATGCAAATGAAAAAGCATATTCGGCAAAATTAATAACAAAAGCCATGTATGAATATGCACGAGACGAATTACATAAAAGTATCGAAAACCTGTCTATATTGCGCTACAAAAACAGTAGCAACAGGTGTTCATAATGGATTTAATGAAAACAAGAAAGCTACTTAGTAGCGGAAAAACTATCCACGATCTACCCCTAAAGGTGACTTATTACGCACGGGTTTCCTCTGAAAAGGACGTGCAGTTAAACTCACTGGACAACCAGATTACATACTTTGATGAGTTTATAAAATCTAACAAAAACTGGACTTTCGCAGGGGGGTATATAGATGAGGGGCTTTCCGGTTCTAGTGTTAAGAAGCGTGATAATTTCCTTAAAATGATAGCGGATGGCGAAGCGGGTCTGTTTGATCTTATCATTACTAAAGAGATTTCACGCTTTGCCCGTGATACGCTGGATAGCATTCAATATACACGGCAGCTTCTTTTTGCCGGGGTGGGCGTATTTTTTCAGGCAGATAATATTTGTACGCTTGATATGGACTCAGAACTTAGGCTTACCATAATGGCTTCGCTGGCACAGGATGAATTGCGCCGGCTTTCTGATCGGGTGAAGTTTGGCATGAAGCAAGCTTATAAAAATGGTAAGGTGCTGGGGCAGGATAATATTTATGGGTACAACAAATCCAACGGCAAGCTGGTTATAAATGAAAAGGAAGCGGAATTCATCCATGAATTATTTAGCCTGTATGCAGAAGATAAATATGGATTTAGGGTGCTTACTCGTATCCTAACAGAAAAAGGATATCGCAATCAGGCCGGGGAGGAATTGAGTCCCGGAAGTTTGAAAGGAATACTTACTAATCCTAAATATAAGGGCTTTTATCATGGCCGTATAACGGAAAGTAGTGACTATCGTGAGCAGAAGAAAGTAAAAACTGCCGCAGAGGACAGGATTTTATATAAGTCTGAAAAAATCCCTGCTATTGTTTCAGAAGAACTTTGGGATAAGGTTAATGCCATTATAGCGCAGCGTTCTAAAAAATTTGGTAATGTTGGCTATGGCTCGGTTGCGCGGTTTCCGTATAGCGGAAAGATTGTATGTGAAGAACATGCCACACATCATTATCGTAAAGTATGGAAGGATAGGAAAGTTCCTGCGGAAAGTTGGTGTTGCAAGGAGTATTTAGCAAAGGGGCGAAAGGCTTGCCCCACTCCTCATATTTATACCCGAAACTTGGACGCTATAATGCAGTACATTGGAAACAACCTGCTATCAAATAAAGAGAAGTATGTAAAAAGTGTGGATGATCTTATCAATATGTATGCCAAGGCAAATAAGAATGCTGTGGACTTATCCGGTGAAATTGCTAAGCTCGCTAATGTAATCAAAAAGATCAAAAGCAAGCAGGACAAACTACTAGAGCTGTACACAGATGATGAAATTGATAAAGCCGATTATCTGGAAAAGAACAATCGTCTAAAAAATGAAGCTGAAAAGTTAAATAAGCAACTTGTCACTTTAAAAGAAGAGCAGTCCATAACTAACAATACAGACGATCAACCGGTTAAGGTGAAAGAGTTTTTGGCTACACTAATCAACAGTAACGAGGGTAGAATAAAAGTTGCACAAAAAATGCTCGAAAGCATCGTAATCCTAAAAGGCAGCACAAAAAAAGAAATGAAAATCCGCATAACTATGCAGTATGGCGACATCATACCATGCACCATCATAATGTTTGGAAATACCGAGATCTCCCCACTGGTAGGCAACGAGGAACAAAGTGCTGACCTCATCACCTATATTACCCACGAAATGGATGAAGATCCAAACAGAATTTGGGATTTAAATATGTTTGGAAAATCTATGCATGAAATGGTGCGCGATGGTTTGCAAAATAAATTATTCCGTATGCCGGAAGATGCTCAAATGAAATTCCAGGAGACTTTGCAAAAGATTATTAATGAAGGATCCGGAGGATTAATCTGTATTATACTGTAGTGGCTAAAGCAAGCCTGTCCAAAAGGATAGGCTTGTTTATATTAGAGCTTTAGCGCGAAAAAGCCGGAAGATTGCAAAGATGCATTCTTCCGGCTGCTAATCCGGCTAACCTTTCATCCCAAAAACCAATCGGACGAGATTACCCAGAGGTTTTGGCAGTTTGATTACTTTAAATCGCACAGAAATCCCTCCTGCTTCTTTTATAGACACGTCCTTATATTTCCATTTTATGCTCAAAGTACCTAATGTGTCACTTAATTTTGTATTTTATAGAATGAAACCAGTCCTTTAAGTACTTTTGCCTGGTTGTTAAATTCAATTGCAACAGCAGAGCATTCTTCACTGGTAGCAGCATTAGATTGAACCACTTGTGAAATTTGGCTAATTTCAGTAAGAATTCGCCCAATATCGTTAGCTTGTGTTGAGGATATATCAGCAATTTGTGATATCAAATCTACTACTTGGCGTACACTGTCCAAAACAGCGTTTAAAGCATCGGCTGTACTTTTTGCTGCATCGCTGCCTTGGGTTGCCCTATTAAGTGACTCCCCAATTAAACCTTCAGTTTCCTTAATTGCCTTAGAACTGCGTTCTGCCAGGTTGCGAACTTCTTCTGCAACTACTGAAAATCCTTTACCTTGCTCACCGGCTCTAGCCGCTTCTATTGTTGCATTTAATGCCAATAGATTAGTCTGGAAAGCAATATCTTCTATCACTTTATTTATGCCGGATATGTTAGCACTGGATTTTCTGATTTCCTCCATACATGTTAATAATACCTGCATTTCTTTATCGCCTTGTTTAGCATGACCACTTGATTGTTCCGCAGAATCATTTGCACTTGATGCCCGCTCAGCATTAATTTTTGTGTTTTCTCCAATATTTTCTATTAATGTTTCCAGTTCCTGTACTGCTACAGATTGGTTGGTAGTAGCTTCTGCCAAAAGTTCCGCGTTGCGCGTCAGTTCATTGGAACCGTTTAATACTGAATCGGATGCTTCTAAAATTTCCCGCATAGATTTGTTTAAGGAACTTAAAATAGTTATCATCGCTTTATGGATAGGAGCATAGCTACCAACATAATCTTTGTGAATGCTTACTGTAAGGTCGCCTTGTGACATTGCTCCCAGTACATCAGAAATCTCTGATATAATTTCTGACGAATGAATATTATTTAAGTTACAAGCCTGCCGTATTACTTCAAATTGGCCTTTAAATTCTTCGTTCATAATTTCAAAATTACCTTTGGACATTTTAATAACATTTTTTTCTATTTTCTCTAATGGTTCAGAAATAGCTTTAACAAGATTGTTAAGCTCTTGAATCATTTGTGCCCACTCGCCTTGCAGACCATCTACGTTAACCAGTGTATCAAAATGACCTTCTGAAGCTTGTTTTGCCAATTTTTTTATTTCCGTTGTAACGTATACAAACTGTTTTTGCAGATTATCCATTCTCTCGTTTGCCCAAGACCAGCTATCATGCCCTTTTGTAATTTTGGGACTAAAATTTCCATCTCCATAGCTTTTTAGTACATCAAGTAGCCCTAAATAGTCATCTACGTACATATGGGTCATTTCATTAACTGCCAAAACTAAATCACGGTGGTTTCCTGTGTACTTAGATTCATCCAGGCGGGCTTCATAGTTTCCTTGGTTATGATCCTCTGCCATTTTACGAATATCAGTTGCAAGTATATTAAAAGAATTAAACAGATATCCAAAGTGATTATACAGTTTTCCAATATCATCATTGGCATCATAATCATTGTCTCGTACTTCAAACGACATGTCATTTAAATTTACATTAGCAATCCTTTGTAAAGAAGCACTTAAAGTTTTGCTTACGCTCCGTTTTAAAAACAAACCAAGCATGGTAGCAAACACAATAGCAATTAATATAAAGTAAAATATAAACCGGTTGGCCTCAGTAATAATATTGCCCATTCCAAAATGAACCCCTACTAATCCCAACGCTTGACCCTGATCATTTAAAATAGGTACAAAACCGCTGGTTGTAACACCACGATATCCTGCTAAATAAAAAGGCGTTCCAACCGCACGGCCTTCTGACATAGCCGTTAACGCACTTCGCATATGTATAGTAGTGCTATCTACAGGTTGCCTAAATTCAATTGTCGTAGAATCCGGTATATATCGTGCAGTGTAGTATAAAAATTGGCCGTCATTGGTTGGTATTATTATATTGAAATTACTTATTTCCGGGATATTTTCTAAAATAGCACTCATTTGAGATCTTATAAGTACCACAAACACATCTGAGGTTTCTGAACCGGATGAGTTGTAAAATTGTTGAGGGTTAATAAAATCTACCATTCGTTCAGCAAGTTCAATTGCCCACCCGGCTTGAGAAGAAGAAGCGGATCTAAGATACATAAAATATGCTAAAACAGAAACAATGATTAGGCCAATCGCAAGAACTCTAACCATTGATACAAAAATTTGTTGTTCCATAGTTTTTCTCTTATGTTTTGAAAATGTTTTGCTCCCCATGGCTTTCTCCTCCTCAATAGTTCTAATAATATATGAATTTCATTATAACTTCCCTTCATTATTTGTCAACGTGCAACATCATTTAATTTTATATTAGAATGCGTTTAGTAATTGTGTCAAATGTGGTTATATATTTTTGCGGTCTATTAAAAGGTACTTTTTCATACAATTTAACTTGAAGCGAAAATCGTGCAAATGTGTGATTTTTGAGAGGGGAGTCTTTATGCGTAGACGTAAATCGCGGAAAAATATTTATGTATTGTTTGCAACAATTATATGCGCGCTTATATTTAGCCTTGTTTGGAGATCATTTTCTGAAATGCTTACAACTAACAATGCAGAGGTTAATATGGATGAAGGAACCCTGCAAACTATAGGATATGCGGCTATATTGCCGGGTCAAACTCCAATTGGAGATGATCAACCTATTTCCAGAGCAATGACTGCAAAAATGTTGTCATTAATATTTTCGGATACATCAGTTATTTATGACTTGCCACGGAATCATCCTTTTGTGGATATTGCATATAACCATTGGTATGCACCTTTTGCTAATGCTGCATACATTGAAGGCATTATGCGAGGCAACGGTGATAAATTTATGCCGGATTATCCTCTTACCATTGGACAAGCTCAAATACTTTTACGTGTACTTGACCCTCTTAACGCACCAACATTTGCTAATGTTTCAGATCCTAACAGGCCAATTTCTTATGCCTTGTGGGTAGAATTGTACAAGCAGCTTTTGGAAGGTTTAAGCGAAGATCGTACCGTGTACGAGGCTTTTGGGATAAGAGCCATAGACATTACCATTCTTGCTACTTCTGCAAATAGCACGCTTCCAAAGGGGCATCTTATAAGTGACAGAGGGGCTTTTGGACACAGAGGTCTTACTATGGATATTTATATAGATCATCAGTTGCGCATTTTAGTTAAAGATAATGAAATTGTTGCTTTGGATGCATTGCTTTCTGATCAGCCAACGCTTAATAATGTTTATGTTGTGGATGTAAACAGGGATGGCATTATCCTATTTGCAGGTGGGGCAGAACGCTTTTATTACATTGATGCTGAATCATCTGACATTGATCGGGCAAATATTCAGTCAAATACTATTGTAGATGTAGTTATTAAAAATGGTAGGATTTTATCTGCAAAATCTTTGCCGGATAATTTAACGGGTATCTTGCTGCGAGCCTCTGACGATTTTATAGAAATAAAAGGACAAGGGTTTTTTCCCACAGCCTCAGATTTTAAAATTTATGATATTACAGAAGGCTTTGTGCGTCGTAGAGATTTATCGCACATAATAGTAGGAACTGATACTGCCAGGTTTTATTTGCGTGATGGTATTGCAGAAGCGGGCGTCATAACCAGTGAAGCCTTTCCGGAAAATATTCGTGTGGTGATAGGTACCTCCCATTTTGCAGGTTTGATACATAGCAGTGTGACGGTTACATCTACGGGCAACTTTTGGATAACAGACGGCAGTGCAGAGGGCGAAAGGCTTATATCATTAGCTTCCGGCCAAAGATTTACCGTTTCGGATATCGAAAATACTAATTTGCTGGGGCATCCAAGGTTGTTTATTCATACTGAACCCGGAGAAACTTTGCAGCTTACAGGTTTAGGGCGCAATTGGCCTCAAGGGGCAAGCCCGCGGTATCGTGGCATAATAGAAATAGCACGGGAAAGAAATGGGTATTCTGTAGTAAATGTACTATCGTTAGAAGAATATCTTTATGCCGTAGTGCCAAGCGAAATGCCCTCTAATTTTGGTGTAGAAGCTTCTAAGGTGCAAGCCGTGACAGCTCGCAGCTATGCGGTTCATCAGATTATGGCAAATCGTTTTCATGCATTAGGTGGCAATATAGATGATTCTGTTATGTCTCAAGTGTATAACAATGTACCGGAAAATGACATTTCCATAGAGGCTGTAAATGGCACAAGGGGGCTGGTTTTATGGTATGGAGATGATGTGATTAGAGCTAATTTTTTTTCAACTTCTGCCGGAATGACGGCCAACAGTGGGGAAGTGTGGGCTTTTAGAGGAAGATTTCCCGGGGCTACGCCTACATTTTTAAGGGCACGCCCTCAATTTCCGGGTCTGGAAAGCAATCTAAACTTTAATTTATCTGACGAAAATAGGGCATCAGCTTTTTTTCGTAATCAAGAGTTCAGCACCGCTTATGATAGCCATGCATCATGGTTTCGTTGGCAAGTGGAAATGACTCCATCGGAAATAGCTGATTCTGTTAATGCTCAATTGGGGGGTAGATATGCTGCAAATCCGTATCTGATCCGCACATTGGGTGCTAATGGTCAATGGGAAATTAGACCTGTATATTCCATTGGCAACTTTCGCAGTATGCAAGTTGTAAGCAGAGGCGAGGGCGGAAATATAATGGAGCTGCGCATCACAGGGGACGAAGCTGATATTTTAGTTGCAACAGAATTCAATGTCAGAAGCTTGTTGCGGCCTACCAGGTCAGCTAACGGTACAAGGGATATTACATTGCATCGTCATGATGGCTCAACTTTGTTAAATCATTCTATGTTGCCAAGTGCCTTTTTTACATTCGATAAAATACTAAACGAATCGGGATATTTGGAAAGAATTATATTTTATGGAGGGGGGCATGGCCATGGTGTAGGCATGAGCCAAAACGGCGTTAAAGGGATGGTAGAGCAGGGCTATACTTTTGATAGTATTCTAAAGCACTTTTACCCCGGAGTGCATATAAGTTCTGCATTTTATTTCTGATGTTTTTTCTTGCAAAATTTTCAACTTCGTGATAGTATCTGCTTGTAGCATTAAAAAAGCTACAGCGTTTGGCTGGTATCTGAGAAGCTGTATTCAACTTTAAAAAAGTGTTAAAACAGATATAAGAGTATTTTCCTCAGAATGATGACAGCGAACATCCATGACACAATGGGCAGTTGCAATCCTGCTGCTAAAGCATTTGACAAATCTTAGTCTATGACCTTGCGCCGAAGGAGTTTTGCGTATTTCGGGGGCTTGGTATAGACTTTTTTTATGGAGGAATTACTTATGGAGCCTAAGTTGGGTGCGAACATGAGAGGACTTAAACTCAAGGGTAAAATTATACTGCCCACCGTAACACTGATTATTTTGTTGATTGTGGTAATCATATCCATTTAAATCATCCGCTTTAATAATTGTGCGGAACATCTTATGCAAGCCCGCATTGAGGCTACCGCAAACGGTGTAAGGGATATGGCTGATGATATAAGACGCATGACCATAGATGTTGGGTTTCAAATTGCTGCTGACCAACGGCTCGTTACCGGAATACTGGAATCTGATACGCCATTGAAGATTCCAATAACCGTGTAGAATCGGGGTCAGACATTGCAAGTTTAACAGCACAATCTTTAGACATCATTGTGGAAAATGCCGGAGGTGTTTTGGAAATCATAAATAGTATTTCCGCTTCCTCAAAAGAACAGGCAGAGGCGATTACGCAAATAAGTACAGGGCTTTCGCAAATATCGCAAATTGCGCAGAACAATTCCATCGTGTCTGAAGAAACCGCCGCCGCATCGCAGGAACTTAATTCGCAAGCTGAACTGTTAAAACAGTTGGTTGCGTATTTCAAATTGTAAGAGCCTGTTTGTAGTAACTGTTACTATTTATTTCCTCAATTTAGAATGCCGCGTAGCATATGATTGACATTTGCATATTCGCATAATTTGCGATATTCTAATGGATAAACTACCATAAGGAGGAGTCAACATGAAAACGGCAAAAAAGATGCTATCAGTAATCATGGCAATTGTACTGATTACAGGAGCGATTGTACCAAAAGTTGCGTATGCAAACGAAGTTAGGATAAAAAGTATTTTTGGCGAAATAGTAGAAGTCCTTGGGCCGGAGCCGGTAATAGTAGATGGTCGGGTACTTGCCCCTATCCGGGGGTTATTCGATTTAGAATTTCATGTGCATTGGGATCCCTATAATGAGCGTGTTACATTAATTGACCATTTTTATGATTTTGATGAATTTATTTTTACCATGGGAAGCTATACATTTACTTTAAATGGTGTAATCCACAACTTAGATGTTCCGGCGCAGTTAATAAACGGAGTGCCTATGTTGCCACTACGCAGTATCATTGAGGGTTTGGGCTTTTATGTAGACTGGGATGAGGCAACAAGAACAGTAGTACTTAGTGAACGTATGGATACATATTTAACCAATGTAGCTGTTTCGCATGATGAAGAGGCAGTTAGAGCATTTTTAGAAGCATTTGAAGGATATCGTATAATAAGAGCTGTTGAGACAGGCTTATTGTACATATTTTATATTGCGACACGTACAGTGGCCGCCATATATGTATTTGAGAATGAAGATGACAGGGCTTTATATGTTAACGAAAGAGTAAGCGATTTTACTGCTACACTAAATCAATTGGACTCGCATTTTGAGGAGTTGTGGGTCTATGTACGTCCAAGATTAAACTTTATAATATCAAATGAACTTGAAGGCTTTAACCATTATCTAACCTTGTTTTCAGAGCATTTTGTTAATGAAATTTTTATTGCCGCTGAAGAGGGTGACTCAGATAGAGCACGTCAGTTGATATACGGATCTGAAAACACTGTTTGGTCAATCAATAGTTATCTTACTGAATTAAACATTATTTTGTATAGTAATTTAATAAGAAATTCTCTTCCATATTCTAATCAAATTTATGATCAGTACAGTACATTGAAGGATATTGAATCGGCTATTGTTAGTACTGTTGGTACATTGGCCGGCATTATTATGTACGTGGGCAACGTGACCCAATTAAACAATGCCGAAATATTTACTGCGGATACGATGTATATTATGAACAGGCATCTTGCAGAGTTGCGTAGCTTACTTAATGAGGATCGTGGATTGAATGCATCAGATCTTGAAATAATGATGACACTTATTGATAGAATAGAATGGGAAATTGTACATTTTTTTGAATATTATTTGTTAGGGATTATCTCTGCTGCCCGTGAAGATGATTTGGATAGAGCTATTGAATTAATGCAAAATGGTATTGATTTTGCTTATGAAAACTTTGATGTTTCTTTGTTATATAGTTTTAAAGCAGCAAGAGTACTAAGATTAAGGGATGCGCAGCATACACCGCCACAGCCTGTACCTGCTGATATGTATCATTCGGCAGAAGATGTTATTGATGCTATGTTGTATACTTTCGCACGTTACAGCACACTTAGAGATATTGATGCAAACATGATGTATGCAAGGAGTGTTGTAAATCTTATAGCCGGGGCATATCGCGGTAATGATGAGGCAATTTCTGAAAAAGAGGAACTTTTAGCTCAAATTCGCAGTGACATAGATGCGAAATTTGATCAATTTTTGAATTTTCTATATACGGATCTATTTACAGAACGATCAGATGTCGCTTTTGCAACAAGCAGGCAAGGGCTAAACAACCTGCGTACAGATGTTTTTCACTACTTTGATTACTATACTACCATGATAATTCATTTTGCCGGAGAAGATGATTTTGATTCAGTTATTGAATTAGTGCGAGCAGCGATGGGTACTTTGGATGCAGCATATCACCACCTTGATACATTGATTCACTTTTATCATTCAAATATAGATGAGCTTATTGTTTTGGGAGCTTACCCGCTGCAATATCATCTTATACGCTATAGCAATCTTAGAAATTTAGAAATAGCCGTACTGGACATAATGCGTATTACAAGCCGTGCTGTTATGTATGCAGGTACAGGTGATTATATAGGATTAGAAGAACAAGCTATAGGATTAGAAGATCAAATGCAGTTGTTTTACCAAACTTTAATGAACATAACCGGCTCAATGGATATGTATGTAAATTTGTTGTATGCAGACGCACAAATTAGTTATGAAGAACTCAATGAACGGATAAATTGGTTCTTATATCTGGAGGATGTCATTTTTGACAGACTTTATTATTATGTTATTCAGGTAATGGAGGCTATTGCAAACGATGATATTGATGAGGTTATGCAATTGCTAAATGATGCTTTGGATGTTGCCGATAGTGCCTATACTCATATATACACGGCAAGAAATTAACATGAAATTTATCATTTTATTTCTTGGAATATTGTCCTTGGCAAATTTCATAATTTTGTTTAGGGTATCAAATCCTACTATAGGTTTTGCAGTACAAGCAGGTCTTTCTGTATTCGCTATAGCATATGCATTGTTTTACAACAAAATCCCTAAGAAAATTCACATAACAATGGGTATACTTTGTTTGCTTCCTATTACGCTTGTGCTTTTCTTGTTTATTTATGGAAATACAAGTAATGTGGATTATACAGAAGATGTGATAATAGTTTTAGGTGCCGGGATTATTGGAGAAAATGTCACACGGCCTCTAGCCCGTCGGTTAGATACAGCTTTTTACTATTGGCAAGAAAACCCTGATGCCCATATTATTGTTTGCGGAGGACTTGGAAACAGGGCGGTGATTACCGAAGCTGAGGCAATGGCACGTTACTTGGCCGGAAGAGGCGTACCCGGAGAGCGTATCTTGCTGGAGGAACTATCAACTTCAACTTATGAAAATCTTAAATTTGCAAAGGAAATTTTGGATCAACATTTTCCGCAGGGCTTTAGTGCAGTTTTAGTCACTAACGATTTTCATATTTATCGTTCTGTACGTACTGCCGGAAGAGTTGGGATTGACGTTAATCGCATAGGTGCATATACAGACTGGTATTCTTGGCCGGTAAACTATTTGCGAGAAATGCTTGCCGTCCTATATATGTGGGTATTTGTATAGCAGAAAAAAATCCCTCTAGCCCTGATAAACACAGAGTCGGAGGGATTTTTTTCTTTTCTGCAAGAGCTTCTTAGAGCCTGTTTAAAATCTTTTTTTACCGGAGTTGCGCAGGCGATTTTTCGCCGGTTCAAGGAAGCGACGACGACATTTACCCAAAGGTAAATTAGGAGGAGATGACGAAGAAGGGCGGAAATATCGACCGCAAA
>WQVX01000041.1 GCA_009785615.1 Defluviitaleaceae bacterium
AGTACATGCTGACGCCCCTCTTGCTCCTGTTTCAACTGAGCGTAAAGCCGATTCAGAATATTCCATCAGCTCTGCCAATTCTTTAATGCTCATGTTGTGAGAAATACGCAGTTTGTTAACATTACTGCCTATCATTACATTTAATTCGTTGTCATTTCTCATGCTTAACTCCTTACCTTCTTAACTCCTTACTGTTCACTTTTTAGAAGCTGCACCTATGTTCCCGGCGTGTCAGCTTTTTCACTTTGAACCTCTTCAGCCTTGAGCCTGCTGTTTGTTGCTAATGTTAGTATTAGTGTCTAAATTTTTCTTGCATTTTTTTGAGAAAGGGTTTCATGAAAGGTTATGCGTTTTGGGGGATCACATAACCGTTTCTTTTTGGTGTCGTGTGCCAGTTACCGTGTTGCTGTATACCGTGCTTAAAAACCAATAAATACTTTACTACTCCCACTCATTACGCAGCAGGCTCAAGACGAAAAGATTATCAATAGGAAGAACAAAAAAATGTGGATGGCAACGACCGTATCCACGTCGCTATCATCCACACACAGAAGTTAAGCTTAGGCAATGTCAAGAAAACACAGCAGTACAGCAAATTTACCATAGACATTTTTAAGGCGGACAATAAAGTATCTACCAAATGTCTATTGAAAAACAGGTAAACTTGTAGTAAACTAGCCTTGTGCATTGGCAAGCTTAACTTGTGTCTATGGATGATTGGTGTCACCTATAGACTCCGCTTTTCTTCTGGCGAGAGGAATTGCGGACTTTGCACCAAAGTTTTAAACTTTGATACTTTTTAAAATTTCCCTTCAAAAATCAGTTGATCAATTGTTTCGACTACATCCTACCATCTTCTACAGGATTTTTCAAGTGTTTTTTTCCATATATTTTGGTTTTTGTGCTAAAAAAATTATGCCTTTTAGTGCTTTGTTTTGTTGCGCTTATAATGTTAATTTTATATGGATTTTGATAAAAACTCTTGATGAATTCTTTAAGTTGGATAATTGCTATTTACTTTTTGGCGCAAAATTTGATATAATGGGAGAAATATTGATGTGAATGAAGTTAATGTAATGGCTATAATGTGAATAATAAAATTTTAGAGTAGGTGGAGTGTTTTACTCGACTCCAGATGTCGAACTCCGATGCGCCCGATGTATGGCTAGACACTATAGCTGAAATCTTACTTTCGACCACATTATTTTGTATCTTAGCATTAGTTTTAGTTGATTTAAAGGGGATTGAGCCTATGGTATTTGGAATTTTAATCAACTTTACAACACAATTAGCCCTCTACATCGGGGGTCGAGTAAAGCACTTCACCATGCATTATATCATTAATGTTCCTCTATTGAGAAACGGACTAACCTCACATTAACCATATAATATTGAAAGGAAGTATCTACGTGGAAAAAACTTATAAATTATTGAATCATGATAGCCCTCTGCCCATTGATGAAATACAACGGCTATATAATGGCTACTGGGTCTATCTTGTGAATGTAGAGTTTTCTGAATTTCGTGCACTATTAAGCGGTCAACCTGTTGTTAGAGGAATTAGAGCCTTTGATGGTGCGAAGGATGGCATATACGAAAAATATAATTCATCTGAATATGCGCCGCGTGCAGACTTAAATCTTTTAGTTGATAAAGGTTTGGCTTCCATACTTCAACTTGCAGGTGATGCTAATGAATAGCACGATATCAAAGTATGATTCCGTCGAAAATTTGGTTTACAAAAATAGTGACGGACACTATCATTTACATGTTCCCGCTTTACATGACTTTGATAGTCACTCGAATGATGATATTGATTTTATTTTCGATACAGGAGCGTTTTTAACCGTACTTACACAAGATACGGTTACGCGACTAGGCTATGCCGAGCGTTTTACTGTGCAATGTGATATACAATTATCCGGCTTCGTAGGCGGTTGCTTGGCGGATTTAAAGGAAATCCCTGGATTCATAATTGGTGGGCGCAGATTAGAAGGTGTTAAAGTGGCTGTCCCTCATATAGAAACAGATGCAAACATTTTAGGGCTAAATGTGATAGAGAATTTTAAATATTTCATTGATACGGAGAATGACAAGATTTATTTTGCTGAAAACCCAAAATCAGAAATACCTGAGTTGCTTCGTGTAAAGAAAATTTATGTTGTTTCATCAAGTCAAATTTAATTTCACATCATTCATATATCATTGCTATTATTTTCATCATCATTGTTGGTTAAATTCTATATAAATTTTGGCAAAACTCTTGACGAATAAAGATTATAGCAAATGTATAGTAAATATTTTTAATGCCATTGCAAAAAGGACTGCTTTGTAATTGAAAAAATTACAGGATAGTCCTTTTTTTGTTGAATTATAGGGAAATAGGTGTGTAAAGACAAAATTTATACATTTAAAAATTCATATAGATGAATGTTTCGTAAAGTTCTTTAAGTTGGAAATTGATCATTTACTAGTTGGTTAAAATATGCTATATTACCTTTGGGTAAATGTCGTCGTCACTTCCTTGAAATGGCGAAAAATCGCCTACGCAACTCTGGTAAAAAAAGATTTTAAACAGGCTCTAAGATATAGGAGGAGAATAGTCTGTGTATGAATATTTGAATGGAAAAGAGGATAAATCCCAAAAATTATACAGGGAAAAAGAACAGATAAGTGAAAAACCGCATCTGCTTCCTGAAAATAAAATATCTTTACCTTTGCAATGTAAAGGATTAGGAAGTAATCTTCCCAATTATGCTTCAAGCCATGTTCCAAATAAGATTAATTGGGCTGAAGCATCTGGCTATTATAAAAAACAAAAAAAGTCTGAACCCTTACAAGGAAAAGGGCTAGGAAACAATCTTCCAAAATATGATTCAAGCTGTGTTCCAGATAAAATTAATTGGGCTGAAGCATCTGGCTACTATAAAAAACGAAAAAAATCTGAACCCTTGCAGGGAAAAGGATTAGAAATCGAATCAACTGATGTACTAGAATCAGACAAATCTGATTCTAGCAAAAAGCTGGATATTCCAGAAAATTTGTCTCAAAAAATTCAGGACAGTTTTGGCATAGATACATCCAAGATATCTTTGCTAGAATCGCCAGAAGTTGCTAAAATGGGTGCTAAGGCAACAGCACAGGGTAACGAAATTCGATTTGCACCGGGAGAGTATAATCCAGATACAACAGAAGGCTTAAAGATACTAGGGCATGAATTGAACCATGTGCGTGAACAAGCAACAGGCAATATTCAAGCCAATGTAGAAGGAACAAACATCCACTTTGACCCAGTACATGAGGCAAGTAGTGACCGTGTGGGAGAGGCTTTTGCAAGCGGTGCATTGAGTGGAGCGGTTCCCGTGGATACTAGTAGCGCAGCTAGTGTGCCAATGCAAGCAAAAATGGGTAAAAAACAAAATAAAATGGCAAAAAAAGACATAACTGCTATAATGTCTACTGCACTAACTAACAGAGAATCAGTAACTTCTGCTATAGAGACCAATAGCATAGTTCCCCTTGCCAATGTATCCGCTCAAAATAACGATATCAGAGGACATAGAATTGAAGGAATAGGTAGTGAACCCTCTATAGGCTCAAGAACACACGAAATAATTACAGATGAAATGGATTGGATTCCTGGCCCGACCGATGTTGGTACTGGAACAGATGTACTTACGGACGAAAATGTAATTCCACCTCGCTTTTGGGATCGATTACCTCGCGGTTTTCGTGGGGCAATTAGAATAGTAGGGGATGCTATATCACGCTTTGCATATGCGCGTGAAGCCATTGATGGTGTCATAAACAGAGAAAGCGATAGAGATGGTTTCGTAACTTTAGGTGAAGTTGCAGGTGATATGGGTGGAGCCGCTTTGGGTGCTAAAATAGGCACTTTATTTAAACCAGGGTTAGGTACGATTATAGGTGCCGGTTTAGGATTTGGTCTTTCAAGAGTCGGTAGATGGCTTGGAGGACGGGGAGCCGGACAGGCATATGATTGGATAACAGGTGGTAATAATGACAATTCCATGGGGCAAAATCATGAAATGTCTTCACTGGATTTAATTAGACAAACGTTACGTGAAGAATTAGGGCGAGAGCCTCATTCACAAGAATTTGCTGCAAGAGTTAATGAAATGCTACAGGGACAGCGATTACTTGAAGGCGAGGAGCGTACTGATTATCTACGAATAATGTTGGAGCTACAGGAGCTAGAGGCGGCACAACTTGCTCAGGAATATGCAGCTATTAGAGACCAGCAATATATACCAACATCCGTCAATCAATTTCCAGGACAACTGGGGCAACAAACATTTACAAGGATAGAAGTTGGGGAGACCACAGTAACAACAACGATTGTGACATCAATATCCGAGATGATGAATACAGTTACAGAAGGAATACTGCAAGAACCAAGGCAAACATGGACTGAAACAGCGTTTCCGGATGTATATAGAAGGCAGTACACGCCGGAAAATGTGGGAAATTTTAGTAGAGAAGAGTGGAGTTTCACAAGTGGGCCAATAGTAACAAATGTACAAGTAACAACAAGACCAATAGGGGATAATGATCCGCCGCAAGGATCAGTTTGGACACAGGGTTCTTCAACACGACTGATGCCCACAGACACTGATTTAACGCCATATTCTGGAACAATACCAGATCAGTGGCAACAGTGGGGTGTTCATGGCTCCGAATGGAGGCAATGGGATTAGAATTGTCTGAGCCTCCAAATACATTTGCGACCACCCTAAAAGTGGTCGCTTCATGAGTAAACGTAGAAGATTATTTTTGAGGTGGATAAGTTTGAAGAAAATAAATATCTTTGCTAGTATACTAATAGTACTAGCTATAACTGGGTGTGTTAATCTCGATACACAAACACAAGACAATAGGTTAGAAGAAGTTGTAATAGACATTGTTACTAATAATTCTGATAGACATCTTAGATGGAGTATGGCGGATATGCTAGTAAATCAAGGCACGGATACGCCAGAATCTACACGTACAGAAATACGACGGATAGCATTGCAAAACGAGATAGAGATTAGTTTAATGAACTTAAATTATATTAAAGAGGCTAATGTTCACCTTGTAATGGCAGATCCAGCCTCATATGTGTTTAAAGACGGTTATCCGTCTTACGCTAATGTAACTGTGTATCTAACTAGGCAGGTCGATAACATGGAAGTGGAACAACTAGTTAATATAATTGCTGACTTGGTAACAGGCATAAGCGCAGACAATATAGTTATCGTAGACCAAACCATGCGAAAAATATACAACGGTTTAGCTACAGAAGAATATCGGTTTGGCGGCATTTTTATGACTGGCTCCGACTCTGTTAGTATAAAACGTATGCACATGGAAAACGATATACACAATTTGTTTGAATTCCTTTACAATGATATTAGAGTCTCAATTAATATGGCACTAATACAATCTGAAATTATTGAAACTGTTGAATACTCAAGTGCTATTACATCCTTGGATTCTGGACAAGATATTGCTACAGGGGTCATTGAAAATTTTTCAGAACCTTATTTTGAAACTATAAGCGATGAGTTTCCTGTGTTTTCACAAAACGATGATGGTGAATGGTCGATTGTTGTTGGTAATCCTCATCAAACCCAACTGGATCTCATTTATAACACGTTTACAGAGCGAAGGAGTATTCTCGCAGGTACTTTTATCTCAGAGCTAACCAGTGCTGATGTAATAGCTTACACTTTCATATATCATAGTGAAAAAAATTTAATAGAAGAAGGCATAATCGACGGAGATACAAATGTAACTTGGTTGCAGTTCCAACAAGATAACAATCTACTTGTTTGGCTAAACACTCAAACAGATGTGAATATTTATACCCACATAGTGGCTAATACTATTGGCATACCAACAGAGAATGTACGCTTTACCTTAATAGGAATACCAAGATTTATAAGCAAAAATTAAAAACCTATGATCAATAATTTAAACACTAAAATAGATATGCTTTTAAAGAATTTTTTGGTTAAATAATAGTAATGTTTTGACGATTCATTTTCACTCTTTATAGAGCAAGCACCCACACCAAACTATTTTGAACTAATAGAATTAGAATTGCCGCAATATGGTGGTTTTATATCTGCCATAGCTTTACTTAATGATGGTTTGATTATCCGAAGATCTACTGAAAGTGATGTGTATTACTATAGGTATTCATTTACAATTGGTGAAATGTTTGAAATTGGACATTACAATGGTAGGTTTCCGGGAGGAGAAACTGAAATAATTAATAACATGATATACTTTCATGTTTCAAAAATAGATATAAATTACGATGCACTTGCAAATGTTTTATATGGCATTGACTTAGAAATTAACGAATTAATTGAATTTTCAAGGAGTTTTGTAAATTATCCATTTGTACAAAGCTATTACCAAAATGGCAATTTAGTTTCAATAAAAACTGTATTAGAAAACAACATTCAAACTAGTTATTTAGAACTATATAACATAAGAACAGACTCATCTACCTTGATGTCGGAATTTCATTTTGATAGAGAAACAAGATTGGGTAATATAAAGTTACTTCACACCACTGATAACGATATATTATATATACTATATGACACAAGGCTATCAGAACAAGATGAGTGGGAAGCAAAAATACGGGCATATGATAAAAATATGAATCATTATCGTGACATAAACCTCGATAATGTTGCAGATTATATCCTTAGACAGCGTCCTTTGAGATTTCGTATTTGGGGAGACTATTTTTTTATGGTCAATGCAAGTTCTGAAAGTCTAATAGGTAGAATTGAGCCAAATGGTGAGATTACCCCTTTGCATAAAGGCAACTTAGACCGGATGTTACTAAGAAATATACGCTCACAAGCAAATACCCAATTGCTTTTTCAAAGAGAGAGTAACAATATTGTTTTACTTGATACAACTACAGGCGCAATTACTGAAGTTGCTCTTGACCTTAAAGATGGCTATGAAATTCTTTACGTTCAAACTAACGGCAATAACGCATTTGTATCTACAATGCGATATGATCATGAGTTAAGCATTTGGACTTATCGGCAATATTTGACTACTTTTCCGAATAATATTGCTAATAATAATGAAAACAGCTCGGTTATTATCACTTTAGAACAAACGCCTTGATCCAACCGGTGACAAACTAAAACCTCTTACAATTTGGAAAATTCCAGTTTGCAAGAGGTTTTTTTCACGTAAATACAGCTATTTGACATACCCCCCCGGGGGTATGATACTATGCTTGCATGATACCAATAATCTGTGTTCACAGTTTATTGACCGTAGGTTCTTAAATACCGGGAGGAAATTACTATGACCAGCATAACATTAAACATAAGTGGCATGTCTTGTGCCGCTTGTGCTAAAAATGTAGAACGTGTACTAAATAAGCAAGAAGGGATACTAAACAGTCAAGTAAATTTTGCTACAGAAAAGATAAACCTAGAATTTGATGAAAATATTATTTCTGTGGAAATGATATCTACAGTAGTGCAAGGAGCCGGATTCACCCTTCATTTGCCGGAGCCGGAACCAAAATCCGATATTGTCGATTCTATTGCTCAACACAAGTTTGATGAAATGAAGGATTTATGGAGAAGATTTATTTGGTCAGCTATCTTCACAATACCACTTACATTATTTTCTATGATCCCTATGACACTTCACAGTTTAGGCTTAATGTGGATTCCACATAACCTGGATCCTATGCATTTTCCCGCTTTCAATGGTATAGCTCAATTATTAATGACAATCCCGGTAATGATTGTGAACAAACAATGTTTCGTCAATGGCTTTCGATCTCTTTTTGCCGGGCGTGCAAATATGGATTCTCTTATTGCAAAGGGGACAGCCGTAGCGTTTTTATATAGCCTATACCTTACCATCGAGAACATTTTATTTATGGGACACAACATGTTTTATTACGAAACTGCCGCCGTTATATTAACATTAATCGTATTGGGCAAATATCTGGAAGCCAAGACCAAAGGGAGAACCTCTGAGGCTATAAAAAAATTAATGGGGCTTGCTCCCAAAACAGCTAAAGTAATTAGAGAAAACGTAGAAATAGAAATTTCAATTGAAGAAGTAATAGTAGGAGATATTATTCTTGTACGGCCGGGCGAAAAAATACCTGTGGATGGTATTGTATTGCAAGGGTCAACCTCTGTGGATGAATCTATGTTGACGGGCGAAAGTATGCCCGTAAATAAAAAAGAGGGCGACGATGTTATTGGAGCCGGCATCAATAAAAATGGCTCCATTAGATATAAGGCTACCAAAGTAGGCAAAGATACTGTGCTTTCTCAAATTGTTAAGTTGGTGGAAGATGCTCAAAACTCTAAAGCACCTATTGCTCGTTTGGCTGATATCATATCGGGGCATTTTGTTCATGTAGTTATTGTTATTGCAATTTTAGCGGGTTTGGCTTGGTTTATTTCCGGGCAGGGAGTTGCATTTTCTTTAGTGATACTGGTTTCGGTTTTGGTAATTGCTTGCCCATGCGCCCTTGGATTAGCTACCCCTACAGCAATTATGGTGGGCACGGGAAAAGGAGCAGAAAACGGTATTTTAATCAAAGGTGGCGAATCTTTAGAGATAGCTCATAAAATCAAAACTGTTGTATTAGATAAAACAGGGACTATCACAGAAGGCAAGCCGCAGGTTACGGATATTGTGGCAAAAGGTAATTATAATATTGATGAAATTTTACACCTGGCGGCTTCTGCCGAAAGGCAATCAGAACATCCGTTAGGTGAAGCCATTGTCAATTATGGAATTGAAAAATTTAATACCTCACTAACACAAGAACCCTACCCGGAGCATTTTAAGTCTATTACCGGTCAAGGTATTGAAGCACACATTCAAGATAAATCCATTTTAATAGGAAATAAACGCCTTATGGAAAACCATAAAATAAATTTGGAGCATTACGAAGTTGAAAGCGACAACTTAGCTTATGAAGGAAAAACTCCTATGTATGTAGCCATTGATAAAAAATTGGAAGGTATAATAGCAGTGGCAGATATTATTAAACCTACCGGCAAGGCTGCTATTACAAAACTTTATAATATGGGCATTGATGTTGTGATGATTACCGGTGACAATAAGCGTACAGCCGAGGCTATCGCCAGAGAGGCAGGGATAAAAAAAGTTTTAGCAGAAGTTTTACCTCATGATAAAGCCGAAAATGTAAAGCAACTTCAAGCGGCTGTCCAAAAAGATAAAAAAGTTGCAATGGTAGGGGATGGTATTAACGATGCGCCGGCTCTTGCACAAGCAGATATAGGTATAGCTATAGGTAACGGTACAGACGTAGCCATAGAATCGGCTGAAATAGTGTTGATGCGTGGCGATTTAATGGGAGTTGCACAAGCTATTTACCTAAGCAAAAGAACTATGCGAAATATTAAGCAAAATCTATTTTGGGCATTTGCCTACAATGTACTGGGGATACCCATTGCCGCAGGAGTTTTGTATATTTTTGGCGGGCCGTTGCTGGATCCCATGATAGCTGCTGTAGCAATGAGCTTTAGCTCTGTATCTGTTTTACTTAACGTTTTGCGGATAAAAAGGGTAAAGATAACTATGTAAAAAAAAGTACTTGTTTGTTATGGGAAATAATACTATAATGTAGCAGGTAACGTTCCTGGGAAAAATACATAGGAATGTTCAAAAGCTTAATGTCAACTGCGACTGGCTGTTAGAGGTGATTTGATGCTGCAAGCTTCCGTCCAAACGAATGTAGGCAAAATACGGGCTTCTAATCAAGATACAGTTTTTGTTTCTATAGATCCCGTAGGCCCACTACCTAACCTTTTTATTGTGGCGGATGGCATGGGTGGGCACAATGGTGGTGAAATAGCAAGTTCATCTGCTGTTACTTATTTTTGTGATTATATCCTGGCAAGTGGACAAATCTTAACTGAAAGTTTATTGGATATTTTGACCGCTGCTGCTGTTGCTGCCAATACTAATGTGCTTTCTAAAGCAAAAGAAAGCCCGGATCTTTTTGGTATGGGCACCACTTTTACTGCGTGTACTATTTTTGACAATAAATGTATTATTGTTCATGTTGGTGATAGCCGCGCCTATGCCATTACTTCCGATTCTATTACTCAACTTACCAATGATCATTCCTATGTAAACGAAATGGTAAAGGCCGGGCAAATCACCGAAAGTGAAGCTCGTGAACATCCTAAAAGAAATGTACTTACAAGAGTGTTAGGAATTAACTCTGACATGAGTGTTGACGGTTATGTTCATATTATGGAGCCGGGTAGCATTATTTTGTTATGTTCTGATGGTTTGTATAACATGGTTCCTGAAAATGAAATTAAAACTTTGATAAATACATCACAAGAATCTGCTTGTGATCTTGTAACCGCTGCTAATGATAATGGTGGTGCAGACAATATTTCTGTAATAGTTGTTAAAGTATTAGAGGTGATACCTTGAGATTAGAACAAGGCAAGGTGATCAGCGACCGATATGAAATTCAAGAACAATTAGGAAGCGGCGGTATGGCTATAGTATACCGCGCACTTGACCTAAAATTGGATCGGTTCGTTACACTGAAGGTTATGCGTGAAGACCTTGAAGAAGGTTTTATAGAGCGTTTTTATAAAGAAGCACAATCTGTTGCAAGTCTTTCTCATACTAATATAGTTAAAGTGTATGATTATGGTGAGGACAGCGGTATTCATTACATTGTAATGGAATATGTAGATGGTACTACTTTAAAGGATCTTATAGTAAAAAAAGCTCCATTTGATGAAGAAAGCACTCTGGGAGTGGCTGTGCAAATAGCAAGTGGGCTTCTTCATGCTCATAAAAATGATGTAATACATCGTGATATTAAACCACAAAATATTTTGGTAACTCATGATGGCTCTGTTAAAATAGCTGACTTTGGTATTGCAAGAGCAGCTAAAGTATCGACTCTTACCAGCAATGCAAATTCTATGGGATCTGTCCATTATTTTTCACCTGAACAGGCTCGTGGTGGTTTTGTAGATCATAAAAGCGATATTTACTCCCTTGGTGTTACTATGTTTGAAATGGCTACAGGTAAACTTCCGTATAATGGAGAAACTGCGGTTGCGATTGCCCTAAAACATATAAATGACCCTTTTCCAAATCCTCAAGAACTGAACACGGACATATCAGACAATTTAAAGCACATTATTGATAAGTCTACTGAAAAATCCTCTAATAGACGATATGTAGCCATTGAAGATATGTATAGGGACATGAAAAAAACTATTAACAATGTGGATTTGGATACTCCGAGTTTTGAAGATTCTCCTACGGTTGTAATCAGCAAAGAGGATCGAGAAGCTATACGTAAGCAAGAGCAGAGTTATAAAGCAAAAATGCGTAACAATCCTCAAAAGAATAATACTCAAAAGAGCACTGAAGATGAATATGGGCCATATGATGATAAAAACAATAACCGCAAAGTAATGATTGCGGCTTTTTCCACAGCGGCTGTTTTTATTGCCATTATTACTATGGCAAGTTTTTTGATATTTAACCATTTTAGACCTGTACATCCACCTGACATTGTTGGGCTTACTGTAGATCATGCAATGCAAATAGCACAGCCTCTTAATCTTGATGTTGCAACTATTGCGAGAGAGTATAGTGAGGAATATGAAGCGGGAATTATCATGCATCAGCAGCCTTCCCCTGATAGAACTTTACCAAGAGGTGAAAGTATTCATGTGGTGGTAAGCCGTGGCAGTGCATTTTTTCCTATGCCAAATGTTATTAATGACTTAGCAACAGATGTCACTAATCACCTGCAAACTTTAGTTTTTGAAATAATTGAAGAATCCTATAATGATGTTAATCTTCCTGCCGGATTGGTGATACAAACAATACCTCCGGCAGGAACATTAATATCTCATGAACAAACGGTTACAATATATGTGAGCTTAGGGCCTGATAATTCTCATTTCCCTATGCCGAATTTATGGGCTATGTCAGAAACTATGGCTGTAGAAAAGCTTCAAGACCTAGGTTTGATAGTAGGACATATAACCAGAAGCCCCAGCCCTTTTTATACTGAAGGTTCCATATTTGGTCAATCTATATCACCGGGTGAAGAAGTAATGGCCGGGGATATAGTAGAGTTAACAATCAGCACCGGAGTAACTATACCAACGCCAACACCTACACCTACACCCGCTCCAACGCCAACACCTACACCGGAACCGGCAGATCCTCCGGCAACAATAACAGCATCTGATACTTCAAGTGCAGTGGTGACAACTCAAGTTAGACATAGCACACTTAGCATAGCATTATGGGAAATTTCAACTGAAACAGAATCTGTCCATCTGCGGGTCTATAAAAGGCCGGAAGGTGGTGCATTAAATATGATTGTTAACTATCCTGTAAATATAGGGCAATTTCCTCTTCCTCTTCCGATCTCGGGTACAGGGCGTGCAGAATATTTAGTATTTTCAGTTGATGAAAATGGTGCTGAAACTTTACGTTCACGTACTAATGTAGATTTTACACTGCCTAATGTTTGAGGGCATAATTATTAAAGGGGTTGCAGGTCAATACACAGTAGATACTCCCCAAGGTCAATATGTTTGCAGTGCCCGCGGCCTGTTTAGAAAACAAAAAATTACTCCTGTTGTAGGAGATCGGGTTAAAATCAATGGTAGTACCCTTAGTGAAATTTTGCCTCGCAGAAATGAATTGCAACGTCCCAGGATAGCCAATGTTGATCAAGTTATGGTGGTATTATCAATAGTACAGCCTGCCTTTGATTTTACTATGTTGGATCGGTATTTGATTCATGCAGAACACGAGGGGATAGACGCAGTTATATGCATTAATAAGATGGACTTAGTAGATGCAGATATTGATATCCTAAAAAAAGTGCATGATATTTATACTCAGGCAGGTTATTCAGTATTTACGGCATCAGCTAATACTTATGAAGGCATAGAGACGATTAAGAATATTTTGTATGGCAAAATTACGGTGCTTGCCGGCCCTTCAGGGGTAGGGAAATCCAGCATCATCAATAGTTTGGATTTAGAAGCAAAAGTAGCTACCGGGGCTGTAAGTGAAAAAATTGGCCGTGGGAAACATACAACCCGCCATGCAGAATTTATTCCAATACTACCAAAGCCGGAATTTTCTGAGTTTGAATACTTACCGGGGTATGTAATAGATACTCCCGGTTTTTCTTCTCTTGATTTGCCTAATGTAGAATTGACTGAACGGGCAGTATTATTTAGAGAATTTCACCCAATGCTTGGCCAATGTAAGTTTAGAGACTGCCTCCACCGGTCAGAGAAGGATTGTGCAGTAAAGGATCAAGTAGGCATCTCCATAAATCCCCAACGTTATGCATGTTATATTGACTGGATAGCAAATTAAAAAACACCTGGGAGATGAGCAATTGTATAAATTAGCACCATCATTGTTAGCAGCAGATTTTGCTTCATTAGGAACCACATTAAATATTGTAGAGAAGGCAGGGGCAAGTTACATTCATTTTGATGTAATGGATGGTAAATTTGTTCCAAACATTTCATTTGGTGTGCCGGTGCTTAGTTCTATTAAGCGTGTTACAAAACTTCCTTTTGATGTTCACCTTATGGTGGAAGATCCGTTAAAACATGTTGAACCTTTTGCAAAAGCGGGTGCGGATATTATAAGCGTTCATTTAGAGGTTAAAGAAAAAGATGAAGATGGCCTTGCCAATTGTATCAAAAAAATACGAGAGCTGGAGAAAAAGGCATGTGTTGCAATTAATCCACATACGCCGCTAGACCAGTTATTGCCTTATGTAGAACAGGTAGATATGGTACTTATCATGTCTGTAGAACCGGGATTTGGTGGCCAGTCTTTATTGCCCTTTACGTTAGGCAAGGCAGAACGACTGGCTAATTTTATACAACAGAAAGGTCTTACAACAGAAATAGAGATGGACGGTGGCATAGACATGACTAATTTGCGTAAAGTATTAGACGCAGGAGTAAATGTTATTGTAGCGGGTTCATCTGTATTTGGAGTAACAGATCTTGCAAGAGGCGTAAGCGGATTTTTAGACACATTTGCCAGCTATGAAGTGCGCAAAAAGAAAAAGGGACGGTAATGGAAGTAACAAAAGCCGCAATAGTCGTTAATGGCGAAATAAATGATTATGATTTTGCTAAAGAAATATTAGACAGTTGCTCTTACATTGTTGCTTGTGATGGAGGCTTAAAACACTGTCATGCTATGGGAATTAAGCCAAATTACATTGTTGGTGATTTTGACTCTGTTTCAGCAGATATACTAAACGAGTATAAAGAAATACCAAAATCGCGTTTTTCAGCAGAAAAAGACTTTACAGATATGGAACTTGCTATAGAGCATGTTTGCGATGAAGTTAAAAGTGTGAATCATCTTGTAATTTTAGGTGCGTTAGGAAAACGACTTGATCATCAAATGGCTAATATTTTTTTGCTTCAAGCAACATTAAATGCAGGGCTGTATACTGAAATCATTGACGAATCTACCAAGGTTTTGATGATAGATAAATCATGTAAACTACACAAACGTGACGGAAATTTAGTATCTTTATTGCCTGTTTCTTCAACTGTAAATGCTGTTGTAACGGACGGTTTAAAGTATCCTTTAAATAGTGAAGATTTGTTCATAGGCTTTGCTCGTGGAATAAGCAACCTCATTATTGATGAAATTGCCAAAGTAAGTGTCGAAAATGGAACGTTATTAGTGATTCAAACGAAGGAATATAAGTGCGAAGAAAGCAAGTAGCTTTTTCTCAACCGGAAAGGAAGTTAGATATGTCTGATTTACAGACTTTAAGACATACCGCAGCTCATGTATTGGCTCAGGCTGTAAAAAGATTGTATCCGGAAGCAAAGTTGGCAATTGGCCCATCTATTGCTGATGGATTTTATTATGATTTTGAAGTTGCAGAGCCTTTTGTGCCGGAAGATTTAACAAAAATTGAAAATGAAATGAGAAGGATAATCAAGAAAAATCTTCCTATAGAAAGATTTATGTTATCTGAAGCTGAGGCAAAAGAAAAAGTAAAGGACGAGCCTTATAAATTAGAATTAATTGAAGGCTTGGAAGAAGAGCCTTCTTTTTATCAGCAAGGCGAGTTTATAGACTTATGTGCCGGGCCTCACATGGAGCATACAGGCAAGGTAAAAGCTTTCAAACTATTATCTACTGCCGGGGCATATTGGCGCGGAGATGAACGTAATAAAATGCTGTCTCGCATTTATGGTACAGCTTTTTTTACCAAAGATGAATTGGAAGAGCATATCAACAGGCTGGAAGAGGCTAAAAAGCGAGACCATCGTCGTTTAGGGCGCGAAATGGGACTATTTGCTTTGCTGGAAGAAGGCCCGGGCTTTCCATTTTTCTTACCTAATGGCATGGTGCTAAAGAACACATTGATTGATTATTGGCGTATGCTTCATAAAAGGGAAGGGTACGTAGAGATATCTACACCTACTATGCTGAATCAAAGCTTGTGGGAACGTTCAGGGCACTGGGGTCATTTTAGCGAAAATATGTATGGCAGTGAAATTGATGAGGTAAAATTCCAAATTAAGCCTATGAATTGCCCGGGCGGTATGCTGATCTATGATTTGGATCTTCATTCTTATAGAGATTTTCCATTAAGAATGGCAGAGCTTGGTCATGTTCATCGCCACGAGAAATCCGGAGCTATGCATGGTTTAATGCGAGTGCGGTGTTTTACTCAGGATGATGCTCATATTTTTATGACACCCGATCAAATTAAATCTGAAGTATTTAATGTAATTAATCTGGTTGAAGAAGTATACACTGCCTTTGGCTTCAAATTTACCCTTGAACTATCTACAAGACCGGAAAATAGTATGGGTTCTGATGAGCAATGGAATCAGGCTACAGAAGCTTTGCGACAAGCATTAGATGAAAAAGGTATGCCCTATCGCGTAAATGAAGGTGATGGCGCATTTTATGGGCCTAAAATAGACTTCCATTTGGAAGATAGCATAGGGCGTACATGGCAATGTGGTACTATCCAACTGGACATGCAATTGCCGGAACGCTTTGACCTTACTTATGTAGGCGCAGATGGCGCAAAACATCGCCCTGTAATGATCCATCGTGTGGTGCTTGGAAGTATCGAACGCTTTATGGGCATATTAATTGAACACTTTGCAGGATGGTTCCCGGTTTGGCTGGCTCCTGTTCAAGCAATTGTTATTCCTATTTCAGAAAAGCACCATGAGGCGGCAAAAGCTGTATTTAAGCAATTGGAAGAAAGTGGCATACGCACAACTATTGATTTGCGTGCAGAAAAAATGGGATATAAAATCCGCGAAGCTCAAGGAAAACGAATCCCATATATGTTAGTACTGGGAGATAAAGAAGTAGAAGAAAATACAGTAAGTGTTCGTACAAGGGAAGATGGCCAAGCTGTGGATAAAGGTGCAAAATCTGTATCTGAAGTAGTGGCGGAACTATTGGAACTTTCTAAAATATGAGTAGTGAAAAACTTCCAAAGCCCTTTGTAGAAAAGATGCATAACTTACTAAAAGAAGAAGCCGCTGATTTTTTTGATGCTCTTACACAAGAGTCTAAAGTCAGCGGCTTACGCTGTAACCCTTTAAAGGTTGAACCGATGACAATTAGGAACCGGTTGGACATCCCATTAACACCTGTGAAGTGGTGTAAAACGGGCTTTTATTACCCCTCTAACATATCAAACAGGCCATCAAAAAGTCCATTGTATCACGCCGGATTATATTATTTGCAAGAGCCTAGTGCTATGTCCTCAGTGGAAATTTTAGCTCCTCAACCGGGAGACAAAGTTTTGGATTTATGTGCCGCGCCCGGCGGAAAAGCAGTGCAAATAGCCGGACATTTGCAAAATAGGGGCATATTAGTAGCAAATGATTCCAGTGCTGCCCGTTGCCGAGCTTTAGTTAAAAATTTAGCTATGTGTGGAGTGCGTAACGCTATAATTACGACAGAACAGCCCCGGCGATTAGCCAATAGATTTGTTGGCTACTTTGATAAAATTTTAGTAGATGCCCCTTGCTCCGGCGAAGGAATGTTTAGGAAAGACCCGGATGCAATAAAAGGTTGGAGTACTAATAAGCCGGAAAAATGCGTAGCTATGCAACGGGAGATACTGCATTATGCTACTGAAATGCTAAAAGCCGGTGGACGATTGCTTTATTCTACATGTACTTTTGATCCAAAAGAAAATGAAGGCACTATAGCAAACTTTTTAAGAACTCATCCTGAGTTTGAAATAGTTGAAATAAAAGATTTTGAGCCCGGGCGACCGGATTGGGTTGATGAAGCCCCGTCGGAACTAACGGGTGCGGCACGACTCTGGCCCCATCGCCTGGAAGGTGAGGGTCATTTTCTTTGTTTATTAGAAAAGCGTGCAGCCGCCTACAAAGAAACGATGGTTTCTCAACAATTTAAAAAAACAGGGAATAAGTTATCACCCTCTGAACATCAGTTATTTGAAGATTTTTGCCAAAAAGAACTTACTCTTTCAAGTGATTATTTTTCAGAAGGAGATTTCGGAAATATAACATCTATTTCCGGCAAACGGAACGACTCTTTTTTATTTGCACTTCCAAAAGGGATGCCGGATATGTCCGGTTTGCGTATGGCACGTAGCGGCTGGTACCTGGGAGATGTAAAAAAGGATCGCTTTGAGCCTTCTCATGCTCTTGCAATGGGACTTATCAATAGTGATGCACAAGAAATTGTAAATTTTTGTGCTGACGATGACAATTGTACCGGGTATTTAAGAGGTGAGTCTCTTGATTTAGGGGAATTTTCTCATTCTCCTAAAGAAAAAGCCTGGGTGCTGGTTTGTGTAAATGGCTTCCCACTTGGTTGGGCACGTTCTGTAAATGGTCGTCTTAAAAATAAATATCCATACACGTCTTAAAAATTTACCTTCAATTTTGCTTCCAACCCTTGCACATCCTTCCATAAATGGTTACACTAATGATATAGAACAAGTTTGAGGAAGCATTCCTACTAATACAGAAAAAGTGAGGTACCCATGGGTTTAATTGAAAAAGTTTTTGGCAATTACAGTGAAAAAGAAATCAAGCGCATAAATCCTATTATAGAGCGTATTGACCAGCTTGGCGAAGAATTGAAAAAACTTTCTGATGAAGAATTAGCGGCTAAAACCCCTTATTTTAAAGAAAAGCTTGAGAATGGTGAAACTCTGGATGATATCATGCCGGAAGCATATGCGGTATTACGTGAGGTCAATGATAGGGTGACAGGCGGAAAACGACACTTTACTGTACAGCTTCTTGGTGGAGTAGTTCTCCATCAAGGCCGGATAGCAGAAATGCGTACCGGTGAAGGTAAAACGCAAACCGCACTTTTGCCCCTATACCTTAATGCGTTGTCAGGCAAAGGTGCCCACTTGGTTACGGTTAATGAGTACTTGGCTCAATACCATGCAGAGTTGGCAGCAGAAGTTTTTAACAGTTTGGGCATGAGTGTAGGCTGTATCGTACATGACCTGCAAACTGATGAACGCAGAATACAATATGCTTGTGATGTTACCTATGCCACTAATAACGAGCTGGGATTTGACTATCTGCGTGATAACATGGTAGTTCGTGAAGAGGACAGAGTACAGCGAGGGCTTAACTTTGCAATTATTGACGAAGTAGACTCCATTTTGATAGATGAGGCTCGTACGCCTCTTATCATATCCGGTAGTGGCAGTAAATCCACACAATTGTATAAATTTGCAGATCAATTTGCCAAAACATTAAAAAAAGGCCGTATTTTAAATGAGCAAGAAGCTCTTAATCCGCTCCTGCGTGAAGAACTCCAGGAAGAAGGGGATTATGTAGTAGATGAAAAGCAAAAAACTGTTACCTTGACACAAGAAGGTATTCAAAAAGCCGAGCGTCATTTTGCTGTAGCTACCTTATCAGATCCTGATAATATGGAGATACTTCATCATATAAACAATGCCCTTAAAGCTAACTATAACATGCACTTGGATATTGATTATGTGGTGCAAGATGAAGAAATTGTAATAGTAGATGAATTTACCGGGCGTTTAATGCCGGGACGTCGATATTCTGACGGCTTGCATCAAGCTATTGAAGCTAAGGAAAATGTAAAGGTTCAGCGAGAAAGTAAAACACTTGCTACCATCACTTTCCAAAATTTCTTTAACAAATATACAAAAAAAGCGGGCATGACCGGTACTGCTCTTACAGAAGAAGGAGAATTTCGCGAAATCTATGGAATGGATGTTGTAGTAATACCTACAAACCGTGACATGATACGTAAAGACCATTCTGATGTTGTATATAAAACTGAGGCCGCCAAGTTTCGTGCTGTTATTAAAGATGTAGAAGCAAGCCATTCTATTGGACAACCTGTGCTTGTAGGTACTGTATCTATAGAAAAATCTGAAGATATTAGTAAACTTCTCAAAAAATCGGGTATCAAGCACCAGGTTCTAAATGCAAAGCACCATGCCCAAGAGGCAGAAATTATTGCCCTTGCAGGTCAGCAAGGTGCAGTTACTATTGCTACAAACATGGCCGGTCGTGGTACAGATATTTTGCTTGGCGAAGGCGTTGCTCAAAATGGCGGCTTAAAAATCATAGGTACAGAACGCCACGAGTCCCGCCGTATAGATAATCAGTTGCGTGGTCGTGCAGGTCGTCAAGGAGATCCCGGAGAATCACGCTTCTATATTTCTTTGGAAGATACCCTTATGCGTTTGTTTGGTGGCGATAAAATAACAAAAGTTGTAGAAATGATGGGCATGGAAGAAGATGACGAGATAGAACACAAAATGTTAACTAAGTCCATTGAAAATGCCCAAAAGAAGGTAGAAGGAAACAACTTTGGTATCCGTAAGCACCTTCTCCAATACGACCAAGTTATGAACGAGCAACGGGAAATCATCTATGGCGAACGTAACAAGGTAATAGCAGGTGCAGATCTGCGAGACAGCATTATGACTATGTTAAAGGCTGTTATTGGCCGAGCAGTGGAGAGTTGCACAGGAGAAAGTGATTTGCCCGAGGACTGGGAACTTGGCCGTCTTAATGAGCAATTGATTTTAATATATCACAAACCTGCGGTGATTCTTTCTCAGGAAGATAAAGAAACGCTTACCCGTGATCAATTAAAAGATAGATTATATGATCAAGCAGTGGCTATCTATGAAAGGCGCGAAAATGAAGTTACTCCTGAGATTATGCGCCAAGCAGAACGAGCTTTAATGCTTAGGGTAATAGATCAAAAGTGGATGGATCATATAGATAATATGGATCAAATGCGTCAAAGTATCGGCCTTAGAGCTTATGCCCAACGTGATCCATTGATAGAATACAAGTTCCAAGGCTTTGATATGTTTGAAGATATGAGCAACAACATTCAGGGAGATACAGTGCGCGCCCTGTACAATGTCCAAGTTAAGCAGCAAGAACAAGTAGAAATGGTACAGCTCGTTAAAAAGGAAGATATGTTCACCAATTCAAGCGAAGGTGATACAAAAAAGAAGCCTGCAAAACGTGATGATGCCAAGGTAGGACGCAATGACCCTTGTACTTGCGGAAGCGGCAAAAAATTTAAACAGTGTTGTATAAACAAGGTGGGATAAAATGTTAGCCTTAGAAGAACTACAAAAACAGTTACTGCCATATCGGCAGAGGCTGGCAGAAATGGGGGATTCACTTTGACCCGGCTGCTTTGCGGTCAAAGATAGACTCCTTAGAAGAAGAAGCGGCTAAACCGGGCTTTTGGGATGATCCGAATACTTCACAAAAGCTACTGCAAGAAATAAAAGGAATGCGAGGCAAAATTGAAAGCTTTGAGAAACTTCAAGGTATGTACGAAGATGTTTTAACTTTAATTGAGCTGGGAATGGAAGAGCAGGATGACTCTATAACAAGCGAAGCAGAAGAGCTTGCCCAAACATTTACAGACAAATATGACGATCTGCGCACATCTACGTTATTAAGTGGTGAATATGACCGCAATAATGCCATTGTAACACTGCATTCCGGCGCAGGAGGTACCGAGTCCTGCGACTGGGTTGCAATGTTGTTGCGCATGTATTCAAAATGGGCAGAGAAGCGGGATTATTCCTTTGAAATCCTGGATATACTGGATGGCGAAGAAGCGGGAGTAAAGTCTGTCACATTCCAGATAAATGGGGAAAATGCCTTTGGTTATGTCAGGGCAGAAAAAGGCGTTCATCGCCTGGTACGTATCTCACCCTTTGATTCATCCGGGCGGCGGCATACTTCTTTTGCATCCTGTGATGTAATGCCGGAGATAGATGACAGTGTTGATATCGAAATTGACCAGGAAGATCTCAAAATTGATACCTATAGATCCGGCGGAGCGGGAGGCCAGCACGTTAACAAAACAGAATCGGCAATCCGAATTACGCATATACCGTCCGGCGTGGTTGTTCAATGCCAAAATGAGCGCAGCCAGTTCCAAAACAGAGATCGGGCTATGAAGATGCTTAAAGCCAAGCTATATGCTTTAAAGATAGAAGAGCAATTATCAAAGCTTCAAGGAATCCGTGGTGAAATTAAAGATATTGCTTGGGGAAGCCAGATAAGGTCATATGTGTTTCATCCCTACAATATGGTAAAAGATCATCGTACCGGTGCGGAAACCGGTAACGTGGGTCAAGTAATGGATGGTGGATTGGATCCTTTTATTAACGCCTTTTTGATATGGGATCACCAGCAAAGTCAAAATGGTTGAGATCGTTTTAACTTCCAATCAAGCCAATAGGCGTTTTGATAGATTTTTGTGTGACTATTTAAAACTTGCGCCAAAATCTCTGATATACAAATTATTGCGCAAGAAACGCATAAAATTAAATGGCAAACGGGCAGAAGGCAGCGAAATTACTGCTATTGGAGATCAAGTAATATTCTATCTGGCTTCGGAAACCCTACAAGGCTTTATGAAAGAAGCAAAGCCTAAACCCAAGCATGTTGCTGAGCCTCCGGATATAATACACGAGGACGATAATATTTTGCTTGTTAATAAGCCCGCAGGTCTTTTAACTCATTCCGATACTGCCAATAGTCAGGATACTTTAGTAGATAGGCTTTCATATTATTTGTATGATGAAGATGATGATTTTCGCCCATCCGTTTGCAACAGATTAGACCGCAACACCAGCGGATTAGTAGTAAGTGGAAAAAATATGGCGAGTATACAGGCACTTAACTCTATTTTTGCGTCTCGGCAAGTAGAAAAGATTTATCTGGCAGTAGTTTGTGGCAGATTGGAAAATGCGGGTGTGCTAAAGGGATATATGATAAAGGATGAAAAAGCGAATCAATCCTATATCTTGCCGCAACAACAAGAAGGTGCTGTTTTTATCCATACCGAATATAGCACCTTGTCCGCAACGGATAATTTTTCGCTAATAAGGGTTCAAATTCATACAGGTAAATCTCACCAAATACGACTTCATTTTTCAACATTGGGGCATCCTCTTGCAGGTGATATTAAATATGGAGGGAAGAGGCTTGAAAATCATCGTGGCCAACTACTTCATTGCTATTCTTTAAAATTTTCAAATTTAAAGTCCGGCTATCTATCATATTTATCTAACCGGCAATGGAAAGCATCTTTACCAAAAATTTATGAAAATTTTTTACAAAAAGAAGAATTATATTATTAATAAAGAGGTGTATTATCATAAAAGCAATTATTTTAGCTGCCGGGTACGCTACAAGGATGTATCCTTTAACTTTAAACCAGCCTAAAGCATTGTTGCCATTAAACGGAAAGCCAATTATCAATTTTATTTTAGATCAAATTAATACATTGCCCAATGTTAACGAAATAGTTGTAGTAAGTAATCACAAATTTTATCCTCAATTTGAGTTGTGGGCTAAAAATGTTGAATCAAAAAGCCCTGTTAGTGTACTTAATGATGGTACGACTACCGAAGATAATCGGCTTGGAGCCATAGGAGACATCCACTTTACGCTTCGCGTAAAAGATATAGATGAAGATATAGTAGTAATTGCCGGTGATAACTACATGACATATCCTTTGTCGGAGCAATATCAATTATTTAAAGAAAAGCAAAGCGATGTAGTATGTGGGCAAAGGCTGAATGATCGCAAATTGCTTTCGCGGTTAGCTGTAGCTACTTTAGATGATAATAATAAAATCCTCTCTTTAGTAGAAAAACCGGAAGATCCGCCATCAGATGTAGCTATATTTGCGACTTATTTTTATCAAAAAGAGACATTGCCGCTTTTTTCAAAATATTTACAAGAAGGTGAAATACCTGATGCTCCGGGATATTTTGTGCAATGGCTTTATAATAAAAAAGATGTTTATACTTATATTATGAATGGCGAATGTTATGATATAGGCACTATAGAAGCCTATGATACTATGCAAAAAGATATGGAGGCAGGAAAGTATGGAAACCAGAGATATTAGAGAAAGTCTTGAATTTTCAGCATTTAAAGCTAAGTATGCAGACGATGATGGAAAAATGAATTTTCAGCTATTAAACAAGCATTTTATTCAATTTGCATCAGGTAGTAAAACGGTATCAGATATGTTGGGAGTTAGAGCATCATCAGACGAACTTTTTATATTTGTAATCAAAAACCGTGCTTCTCAGATGGCAGGAATGCGAACCTTTTTATCTGATGAGGAAACAAAAGAGCTAATTGATGCACTTGAAGAACTTGGCCCCAGGGGTGCTTTTAAGGACTTAAAACTCCATTTGCGAAAAATGGCTGCTCGTTAAAAGGGCATCTCTCTTTGTCATAGATTGCCCCTGTAAGAAATGGAGTTCAATTTATAAAACAAAAGCCCTCAACCGGTCTCATTTTGTCACCGGTTGGGGGTCTTTTTTTATGCAATGCAACAATTGTTTTACATAAGTACCATGCATCCTTTTTAACTATCTGACCATTGGATATTGTATTTCCGCCGTTTTCAA
>WQVX01000042.1 GCA_009785615.1 Defluviitaleaceae bacterium
CCGTAAATAATGCGCATACAAACACTGAATTTACAGTGCTTTGCCAATATTTTTAAGTAATTTTAACTTCAATATTTTCACCTGAAATACCTGCAAAAGCTCCTTCTTTGGCGGCACTACTGTTTGGGTGTGCAATCAACCATTTATTTGTCATTCGGAGAAGTTGATCCTCTCCTTTTGCAGGTGACTTTGTGTCATCTAAGGGAAAATTAGTGCCTTTGGGAAGGATTATAATAGTTCTAAAGCCTTCGGCGGATGCTTTGCAAGGTGCATAATGCAAAGTTGTTCCATATAGTTCTACTGCCTCGCCCGCTTCCATGTAAAAAGCTTTTACTTTTTCACTATCGAAAGCAGAAAAATCTTGCATGTCTGTCATAGTAGCCAAAAGAAGAACCATTGGGCTTACTGCTATAATTGCTTCACTGCCTTTGTGATATTCTAAAGCATCCAAATGACTGTTTTGTCCATTACAATAGCCTATTTGAATATCCATGCCGCCAAAAAGGCGAGACTTTATTTCGTTTGCAATTTGCAAACTTTCCATAGCAGGACATCCCGGCTCGTAGATAGTGCTATTAACGGGAAGTTCTGTTTCTTTTTCTGCTACAGAACACAATTCCTTGAAATCATAGCCTGATAAAACATTACCGTAGGGCAAAAAGGCGGCTTCGTGGATAGGGTAGATTTGTAGTTTATTCACTTCTTTAAGTTTGTTTAGCAAATTTGTCATACTCTTCTCCATTTCATAAACAATAAATTTGTCACGTTGCCATATAAATTAAACTGCTATATAGTATAGTATGAAAATGAAAATTTAACCATAGGGAAGAAGATAAGATCATGAATGCAAAAATGGATATAAAAATTTTGGTAGCCATCATGTCTATGGAAATAGGCGGGGCAGAAACTCACGTACTTGAGCTATGCAAATCTCTACAAAAGAAAGGCATGAAAGTATATGTAGCATCCAATGGTGGGGCATATGAACCGGAGCTGGTTGCTTGTGGCGTAGTCCATTACAAAGTTCCGCTGCACAATAAACGTCCGTTTAATATAATTGGAGCCTATCGGACATTGAAAAAAATTATTATAGAGAATGATATTCGATTGGTTCATGCTCACGCTCGTATCCCCGCATTTTTATGCGGATTTTTGCAACGCAAACTTAATTTTAGATTTGTAACTACGGCACATTGGGTTTTTACAACTAAATTTCCGTACAATTTATTATCCAACTGGGGAGAAAAAAGTTTGGCTGTTAGTGAGGATATAAAAGATTACCTTGTCCGTCATTATCGTGTGCCAAAAGACGATATTTATGTAACAATAAATGGTGTGGACACCGATAAATTTTCCCCCTCTGCAACTATGGTGGATGGAGATTTTTCCGGAGAATCTCCCCGCATAATGTCTATTAGTCGATTAGATAAAGATCGTTCTTTGGCCGCTCATTTGCTGATAGAAGCTGCACCTATTTTGATTAAACTATACCCAAATGTGGCTATATACTTAGTAGGAAGCGGGAACGATTACGATAATATACAGCTTAAAGCCGAGGCTATGAATGCCCGGTTAAATAAAGACGTAATAAAAATGACCGGCCCACAAGTGGATATTCATAGATGGTTGGCCATGACAGATATTTTTGTAGGTGCAAGCAGAGCCGTTTTGGAAGCCATGGCTGTAAGCAAACCTGTAGTTGCATCAGGCAACGAAGGATACATGGGGCTTATTAATGAAGAGAACTTGCCTATATCAATAGCTACAAACTTCTGCTATAGAGGATGTGGCGAGGCTACTGTAGAAAAGCTTACAACGGATTTAATAACTATTTTGGACAAGTCTCCTCAAGAACGTGAAAATATGGGGAAATTTGGCCGAGAATTTGTACTGGCTAACTATTCTGTAGACCGTATGGCAGATGACGCTATATCCCTTTACCATGAAGTATTAGCATCTCCAAGCCCGGTGCGTATACGCAAAACAGATATAATGATATCGGGATATTATGGCTATAACAACAGCGGTGACGATCTGCTTCTTAAATCTATTGTAAGAGATTTAAAGAATAGACAAGCTGATTTGTCTATAACTGTGTTATCTAAGAGGCCAAAAGAAACACGAGCACAGTATGGTGTAAATGCTATATATCGTTTTAACTTTATTGCTATTTGGCGACTTTTAAAGCGGACTCGTTTATTATTAACCGGTGGCGGCAGTGTTATCCAAGATTTGACCAGCACACATTCTTTAATTTACTATTTATGGATAATTAAAACTGCCAGACGGCTTGGAGTAAAAAATATGCTTTATGCTAACGGCATAGGGCCAATTAGAAATGCTAATAACATTGAGAGAATGAGGCGAGAATTAAACGAAGTGGAATTAATCACTTTGCGTGAAGAGACTTCCGGGACATTACTTGCAGATTTGCAGGTGCAAAAGCCCAAAATTATTGTAACCGCTGACCCTGCCTTTAGCCTTCCTACGCCGGACTTTGATTCCGCCAAAGCAGAACTTAAAGCACTAGGGATTGAAGCGGATCCAACTTTGCCTTTTATCTGTATTGCGATAAGATCATGGCGGCACAATCCCCCCGGATTTGAACAGCATGTTGCTCGCTTTGCTGATTATATTGTTGAAAAATATAATTATGCCGTGTTATTTATGCCCATGCGACCTTCTGATGATACAGAGATTTCTAAGAAAACTATATCATTAATGAAGCATTCTGCTGCTTTTTTGGAAAATCCTCGCAGTATGGACAGTGTGCGTGGAATAGTTGGCTTATCTGCCTTTACTGTAGCTATGCGGCTTCATACATTGATTTATGCAATTAATTTGGGAGTGCCTGTTATTGGTTTAGCTTATGATCCAAAGGTTGAATGGCTAATGGAGACAGTAGATCAGCATTTTTATACCACTGTAGAAGAAATAGAAGCAGAAATGTTGATGGACTTTGCCAACAAGATAATAGAAGATAAGGAAAATGTTTCTGCACAAATTAGAGAAGCGGGTCAAAAAGCTCAAATTTTAGCAGAAAAGAATGCTGATTTATGCATGGAACTATTGAATGAGTATAAGAATGTTTAAAAAAATACTCTCCGGCGTTACATTTCACTCAATTTAGAATGTCGTGAAATTGCTTTGACGTACCTACTATTTTTATGGTATACTTACTAACGCTGTAAGTCCTTGTGGCGGAATTGGCAGACGCGCTGGATTTAGGTTCCAGTGTCCATGACGTGCAGGTTCAAGTCCTGTCAAGGACAGAAATGTTGAAAATACGGGCTTCCTGTAGTTTTTGGAAGTCCGTTTTTTTTGTTCAAAAGTGGTTTGTCTACCCCCCTATCTTAATTTCCGGCTTGGTCATGTGCTAAAAATGTGAAACAAGAGTATCAATACAAAGTCCAAATTCTAAAATATTGATAACAAGACCAATGATAATATCGTGCATTGTAATTGTCTTGGAAAAGCGTTGACAACATTCATGCCAACAACACTCATCTGAATACTATGCACAGTTGACGCGGGCGAATGATGTCGTGTGGTAGCGAAAAAATGGGGAAATTCAAAAAAAATCTGGTCTTGAATTCGTTCTGCGGGTTATGTTACAATGAAGAAAGCAGTTATTCTAAAAAAACGAGGGAAAAATTTGCGAAGGTGTTGACAGAAATGCTGAATTGTGTAACAATTTTTAGTAAGCAAACGCTAGACAGTCTGCCTTTTTGTTGTTCCCCAAAGTTAAACACCCACCACGATATAATGAGCGGTTGTCCTTTGCATTTCAAATGCAGAGGACAACCGTTTTTTGTGCTTTCCTATGGAAAAATTCAGCATAAAATATAGGAGGATTCAAGCATGAATACAATAAAAAATCTAAAATTTCGCAGCAAGATACTTATACCAACTACCATTCTAATTGTGTTAATTCTTTTCGCATCTCTCGCTGTTGCAATTTTTCAATTTAGGAATATGGCAGAGTATTTAATTGAATATCAACTGGAAGGTGCTGCCAATGGGCTTAGAGGTATACCTGACGAACTTCGCATGGAAGCCATTGAGCGTGGTATGCACGTCGCCGCTGACCCACAGCTTGCAGAAGCCGTACTGGCAAAAGATACGCAAGCCGTGCTTCGCGTAATGGATGTCTTATTGCCCCGATATGGCATATCCACAATGAGCGTAGCTGATGACGAACCGATAATACTTGCAAGAAGCTTTGAACGCCACCGATATGGCGACCCACTTATAACACCGGCGTTAGCAGCGGCATTAGATGGAATTGTTTCTGTCGCTTACACTCCTCTTACGGGTTATCTTATGCCTATACGTGCTGCTGTTCCCATTCAGCACAATAGGCAGGTTATCGGCATTGCTTTTGTAGGCTTCGACTTGGCATCACAAGAATCTGTTGAGAGATTATCACAAAGGTTTAATGCTGAAATTTCCGTGCAAGTTGGCAATGAACGTGTTGCAACCACTTTGCGAGACCAAAACGGCAACATAGCCATAGGCACAACAATTGATAATGATATTGTCCGTCGGTTAGAAAATCAAGAAGAAATTTTTGACACTACAATAATTTTCGGCAGGGAGTATGCATCGTTCTATATGCCGCTTATTGACCCCGCGGGCAATATTTTTGGCTCAATGTTCATGGGGCTTCCGCTGGAACACATACACAAAGAAATCACACAGACAACTTTTATAGTGATTGCCTTATCGTTAATCGGGCTTGTGATTGCTTTCGTCATCATGTTCGTGATTACTAAGAAATTGACCTTGCCAATAAAACAGCTTGTAGATATTGTCGCAAATGTTTCAGAAGGTAAGCTGAACATAAACGTTAATACAGACAGGGCAAACCTACCCAAAGATGAGATTGGTATGCTGACACAAGATGTTTGCAGTCTTATTGATATCATTAAAAGCATGGTAGATGATTTAAATGTTGCCCAAAAAAATTATATGGTGCAAGGAGATAGCAAATATCAAATCGATACAAGCAAATACCAAAATGCATTCAAGGAAGTAATCCAAAAAACTAACAACACCTATGCCCAAGTGACATCAGTTATTGAAAGTACAACACACACGCTTGACCAAATCAGTATCGGCAATTTCAACGTAGATGTTCACGAAGAAGGAATGGACGGTGATTGGAAAGCATTGCCAACAGCAACTCATGCTGTTATTACAAACTTAACAGGTGTCACTACTGAAGTAAAAGCCATGATTGAAGCCGCCGCAGTCAAGGGAGATTTGAATTTCAGGACTGACGAAGCCAAATATAAGGGTGATTGGCGTGAGATTATGGCCGGACTTAATCGCATTGCTAAAGCCGTGGATGAGCCACTCCGCGCCATTGCAATCGGCGTGGAGGAGATGAAATCCGGCAACTTCAATCTGGAAGATATTGATAAAAAAACCAATGCGGCAGGATTTATCGCAGATTCAGCAAACTACAAAGGGGTTTATAAGAACATACTGCTTGCCTTTGAAGTGTGCGTATCCGGCATATCCTCTTACATTAACGAACTTGATAATGTATTGGCTAAAATGGCAGAAGGTGATTTGCGTAATCACATTAAGCGTGATTATGTCGGCTCGTTTGACTTAATTAAACGCTCTGTAAATAATATTAATGTTACTCTCAACAAAACCATGTCCGAGGTAGTAACCGCTTCCGAACAGGTATTGGCGGGTGCAAAACTAATTTCCAACAGCGCGGCGGAATTGGCAAACGGCGCACAGGAACAAGCCGGTTCCGTAGATGAGTTAAACGCCACCATTGATGCAATAAATCGGCAAACACAACGCAATGCCGATAACGCGCAGGAAGCAAACGATTTATCCAATAAATCTACTTCCAATGCAAAAGATGGTAACGAAGCAATGAAGCAAACGGTAGGCGCAATGATGCAGATTAAAGAATCATCCAATAATATATCCAAAATTATCAAGACCATTCAAGACATTGCTTTCCAAACTAATTTGCTTGCGCTTAACGCATCCGTGGAAGCGGCAAGGGCCGGCGAACACGGGAAGGGGTTTGCGGTTGTCGCTGACGAGGTACGCACTCTTGCAGGGCGTAGCCAAGATGCCGCCAACGAAACAACAGAACTCATACAGGATTCTATTGGCCGTGTTGAAACAGGGGCAAGCATTGCAGAATCTACATCAAAATCACTTGATGAAATTGTTGTTGGCTCAACCGAGGTTGCGGAGATAATAGGTAGCATTTCTATGTCATCAAAAGAGCAGGCAGAAGCTATTATGCAAATCAGTGAAGGGATTGCCAAAATATCCAAAGTAACACAAAGTAATTCGGCTGTTTCAGAGGAAACGGCGGCGGCTTCGCAAGAGTTAAACTCGCAAGCTGAAATGCTCCAACAGTTAGTGACGTATTTCAAGCTGTAGAACGTTCAACAAACAAATTACAAAAGCCCCCATTTTACACGGTTTACGCCGTGTAGAACGGGGGCTTTTAACATTTTCAATAAAGAAGCTTTCAGAAATTACTTGACAATGGTTAAAGCCATTTCACTAAATCTATCCAAGTAAGGACATGATATTAATTCCTTCATCTTCTTGACGGCGTTGTTGTGCTGCCAACCTGGCTTCTTGCAATGTTTCTTCTTGACGCATTCTCATTGCTTCCAAAGCAACATCCGCATCACGGATACGGCTTCTTCCGGCTGCCAAGTTAAGGTTAGTAATTTGGTTGGTTGCAACAGTAGCATCAAATCTATTGGACATAGCCCCCAGGTAAGATCTTTGTGCATTTACTCTGGAAAGAGCATTGTCTATACGGCTTAGATCCATAGGCTCGTTTACAACATCAACAGCCTCCGGGCCAAGAAGCATACTTGCACTCATGTTACCAAGGACAACTGTAGGCCCACGTCCTCCGGCATCCCCGGCGGTATGAAGATAACGATTATCTTCTGCGTTAAAACCACCATCCAACAAACGCATAGAGTTAAACTCTACTCTTTGAGTTGTATGGTCAATTTCCGCCATTAACTGATCAATCTCTGTTTGAATAATCTCACGATTTCTTTCAGTTAATATACCATTATTTGCTTGTACACCCAATTCGCGAATACGTTGCAAATTATTGCTGATTGTATCAAGTCCACCTTCAGCAGTATTAACCAAATTTTGCATATCAAGTACATTATTCGTTCCTTGATCCAGACCACGTATCTGGGAACCAAGGGACTCAGAAATAGCTAAACCGGCAGCATCATCTCTTGCAGAGTTTATACGCTGCCCCGAGGCTATTCTGATCATACTGGTTTGTAGCTGAGAAGAAGCGATGCTATTAATATTCATCGCTTTTCACCTCCTTTTATCTTTCCATTTTATGAGGTTTTACATTTAATTGCTAATAAGGACTCTTATGACCTGCTTAGTAAAGTGATGTCTGCGGCATTTCCATTTGCTGCCCACTCGTCAAAACCAGCCATAACAGTTTCAAAGGTTCTTTGGCTAATCTCAGGAAGTTCTCCGCCCCATTGACGTGCAGCACCTTCAAAGCCTTGCTCTACGGCTCTTCTAAGCACATCAATTCTACTTGGATCTCCACCGGATATAGCTACAGCAAAATCTAAAAGCCTGGTAGCTACTGCCTCTACGCTAAAAGGGCCACCCTCGCCAATAGCAGCTTGTGCAGCTGAACGAGTTTCGTCATCAATTTCTACCATTGCATTAGGATCATTTAAATCCCAAGCACTACCTGCATTTTGAGCATTTTCGCTTTGCCTGTTAAGTAAAGTTTCGATCAATCTGCGGAAGGACTCTACATGCCTGTCATGCTCAATCCAAATTTCGCGCATACGGCCAAGATCAGCGTTAAAAGTTCTTTGTTGGTTTTGCTGAGCTTGAGTAGGTGCCTGGCCTGAAATCTCTACAACATCTTGTGGGATAATAGAGTTGGAGTTTTGGTTGCCTGATGTGGCAGCAGGTGTTGCATTTGCGTTTGCATTGTTATTATGTTGTATAAGCTGAGCGTTTGTGTTGTTAACATTATTATTAATTTGCATTTAAATATCCCCTTTCCGGTATTGGGTTTAATTTTGCCTTACAAGTCCTCAAATCTCTATCGACAATTTCCTTGGAAATCATTAGAGGAAATGTTCAGAGGAAATGTTTACATGATTAAACGTGGAGCACAGCACACCCTATTTTTTCCAAGTTCTTTTGCACGGTATAAAGCTTTATCTGCTTCTGATATAAAATCATAAACTGTGATGTCAAATAATGGGACTACAGTGGTTATTGTACTTACGCCAATACTTATTGTTGTATGGATATTTAGCAATTCTCCGGAGGAGTATTGTTTTGTTTCAATTGCTGAACGTATTTTTTCGGCTACGGATGTTGCCCCATCTAATGTAGTATTTGGTAAAAGAACAGCAAATTCTTCTCCGCCCCACCTGGCAATTAAATCCATGGGCCTTAGCAAACATCTTTTTATAGTTTCCGCAACATTTTGCAAAACCGAATCTCCAACCAAATGTCCATAAGTGTCATTGATTTTCTTAAAATCATCTATATCCAACAGTAATAAACTAAGCGGAGTACTTTCACGCATAGACCGCTGCCATTCCTGAGATATACGAGAATTAAAATGACGCCTATTAGAAGTATTAGTAAGTGCATCAGTTATACTAAGATGTTGTATCATTCTCATTTGGTTAACAATTTGCATTTGGTTTTGTACTCGCAATTTTACAATGGTTGGGTTAAAAGGTTTGTGGATATAGTCTGCGGCTCCAAGCTCCAAGCCTTTTTCTTCTTCAACTGACTGTGTTAAGCCTGTTATAAAAATTACCGGTATATTTTCAGTCAGCTCATTACTTTTCAATTCTGCAATAACTTCAAAACCTGACATGCCCGGCATTAATACATCTGATAAAATAACATCCGGCAATCTCTCTTTTGCTAAATTAATGGCACTTATACCATTTTTGGCAACATAAATTGTATAAAGTGGGCTTAATATATGAGTTAGTGCTGTTATGTTAAGTATTTCATCATCTACTACCAAAATGCTATTCTCTTTATCCATAACTGTACCTCCTTTTTTGGAAACTATCATCCATTAACAGGTTCAAGGTATTTTAACAAACAAGACCAAAGCTCCTGTGATGTAAAAGGCTTTCCTATGCAGTCTATCATACCTCTTTCTTGATATGTTTCCATATCATTAGTCATAATGTTGGCAGTCATGGCTATTATTGGTGTAGCTGTTTCCAGTGAAATAATTTTATCAGCAGCGTCTAGTCCGTCCATTATAGGCATATGAATATCCATTAATATTAAATCAAAAGGCTTCTCATTTTTATCTATGCGATCTTTAACCATAGTTACTCCAATAAGACCATTTTTTGCAATATAAGTTTTAAGCCCTATTCTTGCCAAATGTTCACTAATTACCAGCTGATTCATTTCATTATCTTCACAAACTAAAATTTCACCTTCAAATTTAGGTTGTGTAAAGCCTTGCAGTGGTGTTTTAGCACTGATATTTCTAACACCTTCCATTGTTTCAAAAGTGATTTCAAAACTAAATTTACTACCTACCCCTTTAACACTGGATACTACTAACTCACTGCCCATCATTTCAAGGATGCTTCTGGTAATAGGAAGCCCTAACCCTGTCCCCCCATATTTTCTGGTTATACTGGTATCTGCCTGCATAAAAGGCTCAAAAATTCGATCTAACTGTTCCTTTGTCATACCTATACCACTATCGTGTATTTCAAAATTTAAAGTTGTACTCTTATTAGCAGTTTCTTTACAAAATGCTGAAACTCTTACCATACCAACATTGGTAAATTTAACAGCATTAGATAGCAAATTAACAAAAATTTGCCGTAAGCGAATAGGATCCCCTATCAGTAGCTTGTTTTCGGTTTGAGGCTCTGCATAAAAGAAGAGTTTTATGCCTTTTTCTATTGCTCTGGGCATCACCATTCTTTGACACTGTTCAAAAAGATCATTTAAATCAAATGGAATATGCTCAAGTTCCATTTTGCCTGACTCTATTTTAGAAATATCCAACATATCATTAACAATTTGCAATAACCAGTTTGCATTTTCAATAATCCTATTTAGGTAAATTTTAGTTCTTGGGGCAGCATCATCCAAAGCCAGCTCTGAGAAACCTATAATACTATTCATAGGTGTACGAATTTCATGACTCATATTAGCAATAAAAGCTGTTTTTGCTTTAGATGCACTTTTTATTGCATCCTCTGTTTCTTTACGCTTGGTAATGTCTCTTGACAACCCTATCAAACCTATAACCTCTCCATTATGGATAAGAGGCGTTTTAACAGTTTCAAATGTGTGGATATTACCATCTTTATCTACAACCGGCTCTTCAAAGCGGTTTGGGCTGCGTTGGCTAAGTGTTTCCTGATCCCACGAATGCCAAATTTCTGCTATGTGTTCAGGCAAATTTAGGGCTTCTCTATCATTTTTACCCAAAATAATAGCTTTATCAAGCCCAAATAATTCTTCAAAACACTTATTAACACGTACATATCTATAATCCAGATCCTTGCAAAATAAAACATCCGGTATTGAATTAAAAACTGTACTTAGCATTGCACTTTCTAATTCCAGTGCAGAAGTTTGCTCTGCCACTAATTCTTTTAGCTGAATGCCTTCGCTGTGCCGTTGTATAAATAGTATCGACATAAGGACAATAACACATACAAACAACACCCCTGCACCAATCAACCAAGGCAATTGTGCTTGTATTACTCTTGAAGAGTAGTCGAAGGTTCGGTTTGTCCATTGACTTGATATAGCATCAACATCTGTCACATCTAAAGCTTTATTGATAATAGACAACAGTAGTTCATCTTGTAAAACCATAGAGATATCATAACCTTTAGTGAATTCAATATTTGCCCAAAAATTTGGAATTCCCAAAAAGTGGGTTAAATGTAAAAATGTTGATTCACTAACAAAAGCAAGTTCAATTTGACCCCGTTGCAAAGCGTCTAAAAGTTCATCTAAATTTAAGTACTCTTCCACATTTGGATGCCCGGGAAAATATATTTCAAATGATTCTTTGTAAATACAGTCGCCTACAATTCCCACATGTGCGTACCATACTTCATTAAAATCGATATTGTAAAAATCCAGACTGGACAACAAAATAAATCTTTCAAAAAACACCGGGTGAGAATACAACAAATTACGATCTTCTGTAATCCTTGGACACATAGCACCTGTTACTATATCAAGTTCATTTGATACTAAATCGTCAAGCAGCTCTGACAAATTGGGATAGTGCGTTTCATTAATTTCAAATGTTAACCCGGTTATATAGCTTATATAATCCAATATATCAAGTGAAATCCCCTGAAACTCGTTATCAAATATATTAAAAAAGCTTATGGGATAGCTAGAGTGATCTACTCCTACTCTTATCATATGGTTTTGATCTAAAAATTCTTGCTCTTCCGGCTCAAGGCTTCTCAAGAAATAGTTTCGGTTTAATTCTCGCATTCCCCGGGCATATAAGGTACCTAAAGTTCTCATACCTCCATTTTCTAAAAAGCGTTGCATTACAGAAATAATGGGAGATAATTCTGAATTATATGCGGCAAAGGTTGAACCTCTAAAAATGGGAGGATAAAGCGTTCTAAGCTCGATTTCCGGAAAATTTAAAGCTATATATTCAATTTCACCACCAAAAAAAGCATCCGCTTCACCACTTATTAAAAGAGAAGCAACCTCTTCAATATTACCTCTGGGTATTGGTACAAAGCCTTCAAAACGCCCACTCTCTTCTAATAATGCTCTGTTTGTACCTCTTTCGTTTAAAATGAAGCGAGGCAGGTGCCCAAGTTCATTAAGTTCCGGGGCATCTGCCAATGTAACATAATCCAGTGATCGCATAACAATGGGGTCTGTCATGTATAAATGAATGCCCCGCGGTGAACGGGAAAATTGACCTGTAAAATCAATAGAGCCATCTTCAAGTTTTTGTATTAATGTCTCGCCCCAGTCAAGAATAGCAGGCTCAAAACGAATATCAAAAAACTCAGTAAGCCATTCACTTAACAGGCCGGCAAATCCCCAAACTTCACCATCAGTTCCCAAAAACGCTTCTTCACTATGCAACATGGCATAAGTAAAGTATGGTTGGTCTTGAGCGTTCACTCTAGCTCTTAAATTGGCTATGGCATCTATTTCTTCTTGCGTAACTCCCGGTACATCTCTATACGAGTCAAAAGAATGACTTCTTAATGCTGAAGAAGTAGAGTCAGCACAAGCTGACATAATAAACATAGTTATCAAAAACAATATAAGTTTTGTTTTCATCGCTAACAAATCCCCCTATAGGCTGTAGGGTGTTTCTTGATACACACAATAGTTAAGCCAATTGCTGAAAAGCAGGTTAGCATGAGATCTCCAGTTAACTACAGGTGATTTGGTAACATCGTCGTTAGGAAAGTATTTATATGGTATATCTATTATATCTCCACGAGCCAGATCACGTTCATATTCAGCTTTTAAAGTTAGAGGATCATATTCAGAATGACCCATCACAAAAATATGCCGCCGACCATCAAGGCTTGAGACCATATATATTCCGGCTAAATCGGATTCTGACAATATAATTAAATCATTATGATTTTTAATATCTTCACGTCTAATTTCTGTATGGCGGGATTGTGGTGCATAAAATACATCATCAAATCCCCGTAGTATATCCTTGGTATTAGTTTTAGCATGTGAAAACACACCAAACATTTTTTTAGGCAATGGGTATTTTGATATATCGTAATGGTAATATAACCCTGCTTGTGCGCCCCAGCAAATGTGCAGTGTGCTTGTAACATTGGTTAAAGACCACAACATAATTTCTGTAAGTTCATTCCAATAAACTACTTCTTCAAAAGGCATAGTTTCTATCGGAGCACCTGTTATAATCATTCCGTCAAAACGCTTGTTTTGTATATCATCAAAAACATGATAAAAAGCTGATAAGTGATCTGTAGATGTATTTTTAGACACATGGCTGGCCATATGCAAAAATGTGATATTTACTTGAAGGGGTGTGTTACCTAGGAGGCGCAAAAGCTGCACCTCCGTAACTTGCTTTAAAGGCATTAAATTAACTATTGCTATCTCAAGAGGGCGTATATCTTGATGAAATGCTCTGGTTTCGTCCATCACAAAAATATTTTCTTGCCTTAAAATTTCTCTTGCAGGCAATAAATCCGGAATTTTTATAGGCATTATTAAATCACCACAATCTCCGGCTCGTCGTCTCGTGTTTTGCAAGATCCATGAAACACTGAACCTTCATCCATAATGACGCGCCCAGTAGTAATGTCCCCATGTACTCTTGCACTTGAAGATAAATGTACCGTAGCACGGCACAAAATGTTACCAAATACTTCGCCGGCAATCAATGCATAAGAAACTTGCATATTACCTTGAATATACCCGGACTCACCTACTTGCAGGTGCCCATCTAAATCAATATCACCTATAAAAGTACCATCTATACGTACAGTTTCTGAACCGGAAAGTTTTTGTGCGCGTATAGTTACACCTTTATCAAGAAAGGTATTTGCGGGTTTTACATAATCTTTTTTTTCCTTTGCCATTACATGACTCCCCTTATTTCTGCTAAAAAAGAAAAGCTACTCCAAAAAGAAATTAGTAGGATTAACCGGAGCACCATTTACAATCACTTCATAATGAACATGAGGGCCTGTACTGCGCCCTGTAGATCCTACCCTTGCAATAGTTTCTCCGCGGCTTACCAACTGGCCTTGCCGTACTAAATTGGAGGAATTATGTGCATATAACGTTCGTATTCCCATACCATGATCAATAATTACTTTGTTACCATAACCGCCGCTGTCCCAGCCGGCAAAAACAACCTGTCCGCCCCCTGTAGCTCTTATGGGGGTACCACTTGGGGCGGATATATCTACTCCATTATGCATTTCACTACCGCTGCCACCCATGGGGTTACGCCTCCATCCAAAACCGGAAGACATACGCCCGTTAACGGGTCTTAACGTGGGGTAGTTACGAATGTAAGGAGTTATTCGCCGTACTTGTCGTTCTAATTGTGAATAAAGTTCTGCCTTGGTTTCTATAGTAAGTTCAATCAGTGCAATATAACTAAAAAGATCTTCTGCCGCATCCATTGCAGTAGTTGAGGTAAAATCAGCAGTGTAAGACAAAAACATCATATTGTCATGCCCTTCTGCTCTCTCTCTTCTGGCAGCAGAATAATTTGATAAATCTTGTAATGTTGTTAGTAGGTGTATTTGTGATTGATACATCTCATTAAGCATATTACGCACAGGTGGAATATGCGAGCTTGCACTCAACTGATTTAATATTTCTTGCCTGTAAATTTCAAACCGTTCAAGCTGATCTTCCAAACCTGCTACATAGGCTTGAATGGCTTCTAAGGTCTCTAAATAAGTCAAGCGTTGTTGCTGTTGTTCTTCCTGGGCAGTAATTCGCTCTCTGGTGAGGGCAGATCTTAGGTTAACACTGTCCTCGGTGAGGCGACGCCGTTCCTCTTCACTTAATTCTTGCAAGTTGTAATACGCCTCACGAATTTCTTCAAGAGAAACCATCGTCAGTTCTGCCGTTTGTCGGAAAAGTTGTGCTTGCAGATAAAAGATTAAAATTACTGATAAAATTGCTACTACAGTAAAAAAGATAACATAAAAGACCATATATGGAATACGAATACTGCGTGTCTTTCCTGATGAATAGGAAGGAACTAGCATAAGTGAAAAATATTTTTTTTGCACATGGGATTGAGGGTTAAGAAACCTCTTATCTGCGCGGGCCCTTTTCCTTAATTTTTTAGGGCTTGGCAATTGCAGCATTGAGTAATACCTCGCTTCCGTCAAAATATTTAAGGCAAAATTACTATAACACAGTCATTGGAAATATTCAAGGGAAGTTTTACAAAACACTGCCCAAATATTAAGAAAGTATTAAATACAAGCTTTTTTATCTTGTTTACAGTTTGTTCATAGAAACTTCATATGGCATTATTACAATCTTTTTGGTATGATATAGCAGTTTGATCTAGTGTAACCATTTTTTACCACATTATTCATACAAATTTCAGTATAGCTTCAACATTAAAATCTATAACTTATATGTATAAGTAAGAAAGGAACGCTTTAGTTATGATTAAAGTGAAAAATCTAACCAAGAGATACGGACAGCACTTGGCTTTGGATAATATTAGCTTTACTGTAGAAGAAGGCGAAGTTTTAGGATTTCTTGGGCCTAACGGAGCCGGTAAATCTACCACAATGAATATTATGACCGGTTATATAGCAAGTACCGAAGGCGAAGTTCATATTGGGGGCATAGATATTGTAGCAGAGCCGGAAAAAGCTAAAGCTCAAATTGGATATTTGCCGGAAACGCCGCCACTTTATGGCGACATGAGAGTAGACGAATATCTAAACTTTGTAGCATCTATAAAAAAAGTAAAATCTTCAGAGCGTAAGCAAATGGTAGCGTATGTGAAGGAAGCCGTTCATATAGAAGATATGTCCAAGCGGCTTATTAAAAATCTCTCTAAGGGCTATCGCCAACGTGTAGGAATGGCTCAAGCAATGCTGGGCAATCCCAAGGTGATTATTATGGACGAGCCTACAGTGGGATTGGATCCCAAGCAAATTATAGAGATGCGCGAAGTATTTCGTAAGCTTGGAAAAAAGCATACATTGATACTTTCTTCCCATATTATGCAAGAAGTAAGTGCAGTATGTGATAGGGTTATGATTATCAATAAGGGTCATATTATGGCAAGCGATACCCCTGAAAGATTGGCCGCCGGTTTAGCACAAGGCCATAAAATGTTGGTGCGGGTAAAAGGAGATAAAGATAAAATTTTATCTGCATTGGCAGACTATTCGATCATTAAAGAAGTTAAAGCAATAGCAAGCCGTGAGCTGGGTACTATAGATTTTGAACTTTCCGGTGACGAAAATATAGATATAAGAGAAGCTATATTTTCTTGTATGTCTGCAAATAGTATGCCCTTATTAATGATGAAATCTCTTGATTTATCATTAGAAGAAATTTTCTTGCAAATCACAGGGCAAGAGCAAGTGGCAGAGCCTCAAACAGAAGAGTTGCAAGCAACACAAACTACAGGAGAGGAGCAAGTATCGTGACCGCTATTATAATGAAGGAACTGCGCACTTATTTTACCCAAATGACAGGGTATATATTTTTAGCCCTTACTGTGCTTTTAACAGGCATTTTCTTTGTGGCTATGAATGTAATATTTCGATCTCCGCATTTTCATCAGGTTTTAAATAGTACTACAATATTATTTTTTGTGATGGTTCCGGCCTTGACAATGCGCCTCTTTGCCGACGAAGTAAAAAATAAAACAGATCAACTTTTATACACTAGTCCGCTTGCTGTATGGCAGATAGTGCTTGGTAAATATTTAGCGGCCGGCCTTCTTTTTTTAATGGCCATGGTCGTTACTATGATATTTCCTTTGATTATATCCAATTTTGGAGAATTGCCTGTTAGTCAGATAGTTGGTGCTTATGTAGGATACATCTTAATTGGGCTTATGCTTATAGCCATTGGCGTATTTATTTCTGTAATGACAGAAAACCAAATTATAGCTGCGGTAAGCACATTTGGCATCATTTTTGTAATGTTTATCTTGGATGCCCTTGCAGGAGGAATGCCTGCCGATGCCACATCTTCCCTTATCTTTATAGGGATATTGATTTTAATTGTGGCAGGGATATTTTATCATAGTACAAAAAATATCTTTGCTGCCGGAATATTTGCAATTGTTAGTGCCGGCATTGCTATTGCTTTATTTTTTGCTAATAATCTAATGTTTGATGGAATTATCGGAAGGTCTTTTAGGTGGCTTTCTATATTTTCACGTTTTGATACCTTGACTATGGGAATTTTAAACTTAGCAGATATTGTTTTTTATATTTCCTTTGCATTGGTGTTTATTTATTTGACTGTTAATGTGATTGAAAAAAGGAGGTGGAGATAATGGATAAAATTTTGCAATCTTTTAAGGATAAACGCTTCCGTTATGGTTCTTTTTCTACAGTAATGATTGTTGTAGTTATTGGTCTGTTTATTTTAGTTAATTTAGTAGTGGATCGCCTTAATATTAGTTATGACCTTACTCAAGAGCAGCTTTTTTCTTTGTCTCAAGGCTCTATTAATATTATAAGAGATTTGGACGCGGATGTTACCATTTATTCATTGTTCCCTACAGGGCAAGAGCAGTTCCTTTTTCAACAGCTTTTGGAAGATTACGCATCGCATTCTAACCGCATCACTGTAATCAATCGTGATCCTTTACTTCATCCCCAATTTGTTGAAAGTTTTGCCCGTCCGGATGAATCTATTGCAATAGGAAGCATTATAGTAGTAGGGCCTGACCGTCATCGTGTTATCCATGCTACTGATTTGGTAACAACACAATTTGATATGAACACTTGGCAGAACAGGGTAGTAAGTTTTAATGTTGAGCCTCAAGTTACAAATGCAATCAATTTTGTTGTAGCCGCAGAAACGCCCATTATTTATCGGGTAGTAGGTAATAATGAACCTGTTTTGCCTCCTGCTTTAATACATGAAATGGAAATGGCAGGCTACGAAGTGCGAGAAGTCAACCTTCTTACCCAAGAAGTTCCTGATGATGCAAGCTTGCTTTTTATCACCTTTGGTGAACGCGACTGGTCGCCGGATCAAGCAGAGCGTGTACGGGAATATCTCCAAAATGACGGTCGTGCTATTTTTGCATTGGGATACAGGACAGTACGATTCCCAATGATGGATGAAGTTTTAGCCGCTTTTGGTATTAGAGTTGGTGATTATATTATTATTGAGGGAAGCACCAATCATTTCCACATGAATAATCCGCTATGGCTTCTTCCTGAGTTCGTTTCCGGCGAAGTTACCGACGACCTTATAACACGCAATTTTATTCCTTTTATTGAAAATTCAACCGGTATAGATATATTGGATTTGCGCAGAGCCAACACCCGCATTGAGCCTTTGATTCAAACTTCTAACCTGGCATACGGAAGAGTAGATACTACTGTAGCTACTGTTTCGCGTATACAAAGTGACGTAAGCGGGCCGTTTAACATTGCTGTTTCAGTGGAAGATTCACTTTTTTTACCGGGAGGACAACCTTTATCTACTCGCATGGTAGTGATTGCCGGCGACAGTATTATGGGAGAAGTGCATAACTCTGCAATAGGCGGAACCAACTGGAACTTTTTGATTAATAGCCTAAATTGGCTACGAGAAGAACCTAACCAAATATTTATACCAACCCGGCCCTTGCCTCAAACAATGCCTTTGCTGATCCCGGAGGGTTATGTCATGATGATAACAATATTTTCTGTTATAGTGTTGCCGTTGGCATTTGGTATTACCGGGCTTGTCGTATGGTTAAGGAGGCGCAATGCATGAGTAAAGCTACCAAACAACTTATTACATTGGGAATTGCTCTTGTGCTGATAGGAGGGCTTGCAGCGGTTTACTTTGTTCTTGGGGCAGAGCAAAATCAAGAAGAAATAGCCGCGGTTGAACCTGCTACGGCAGTTGCTCAACCATTACGGCTGGTAGATAGAACAGAAAACGACTTAGAGCGAGTAACTTTTGCAAATGCAAATTCTTTTACCATTGAAGCAGAAGAAGATGCCATCGGACAGGTGACATGGATATATGTAAATAATCGTGATATAGAGCTTGACCAGTCACAGGTTCGCTCTATGATGAGAGATATTTTTTTGCTAAATGCCGCAGATACAGTACTGGAAGTAGTGGATAATCCGGAAGAATTCAGCATTGGCCAAACGGTTATTACCGGCTATTTTAGGGATGGAAGTCAAGAAGTAATACGCTTAGGTTCGCTAACGCCGGATCATAGAAATTTTTATGTAATGGTAGATGGAGATCCGGCTTTGTATTTAATTACTGCTGTAATCGGCAATCGCCTTTCTCAGCAAATATCAGATTTAATTGCAAGAGAGCTTCCCTTTGTAGACACAATGCAATTAACTTATTTGGCTGTACAAGAACGCGGGCGGCCTTTATTAGAATTTGCTTGGATCGGAAGTGAGGCAGAATTACAAGCTTCGTTACAGCAATTTGGTGCAACCGGCCTTACAATGACAACGCCATATCCCGGACGCGATATGCACTTTGTTGCTTTTAGTTATCATGCATATGAAGATTTTGAAGGTTTTAACCCGGGGGAACTAATAGAGATGTTTCCGCAAGATTTAGGCCGCTTTGGTTTAGATGATCCCCTTTTACAATTTATAATGGAAGATGCCGGCGGCGGTGCTTTTCATCTTATGTTTGGCAATAATCATGATGACACACATGTGTATATGATGTATGGCTCGGGAAGATTAGCGGATAACATAGAGCACTCTTCTGTATTTTTGGCAGAGCGGCGGTTTATTGAAGGCTTACTGGGGCTAAATCCATTCAATTTTATAGATCGCTTTGTTGCTTTGATGAACATTGCAGAAGTTGATAGAATTGTCATACAATCGGATACACGCGGCAGACATCATGAAATGATTATTAACAATTATGAAGATGAAGCTTCTCGTGCGCAAATTGCCCCGATAGTTGACGGGCAAGAAGTTGATGACCGCGCATTTAGGAATTTTTATCAAATTGTAATTGGCATTACTTACGACCAAGAGATTGAGTTAATAGAAGAGCCGGGTGCTCCTGATATTCTAATAACGTATCATTTGCTAAACGGTGAAAGTATAGTTGTAGAATTTTTTGCTATAGATGCTAACTTTTATGCTGTCAGGCAACAAGGCCATCCTTTGCAGTTTGTAACCGGCAGGTTGGTAGTAGATATGATGTTTAACACTATTTCCCAAACCCTACTCGCTTCTTAGCAAGTGCAGGAGTGTAGCAAAAGTTGGGCGTGTTTACAAATTCTTTTCTTTGAGCAGGTAAAACAAGCAGGGGCGGTGGTGTTCCGCTCCTGTCTGTAAATGTGGGTATATACCGTTACCATTTTTCGTATCGCAGCATACTCTCTAATGATCTCCTTGACGTAGGATTTCCGTTTCCGCTTGCATCTGAATAGCCTATCGTAATAACACCAACAACATATTTATCATCAGGAATATTCATTATAGGTCTAATGCTATCTTGAGAAAACCATGCTGTCCAACAACCGGCCAGGCCAATGCTCTCTGTCTCCAAAAGGATATGCTCTACGGCTATTGCAGTATCTCGTATAATTTGCTTTAGTTCCGGTAAGCCGGTGTTTTCATCTAAATAAATATCCCTGTTTTCTTTAATGCGACATCGAATGTCTGCCACACATACAACAAAAACAGGTGCGCCCTTCATCCATTTTTGATTATTATTTATTTCTGCTATCTTAGCCTTTGTGTCCTCTGACCTTACTATGATAAAATTCCACGGTTGTGTGTTGCTTCCGGATGGAGCCAAACGAGCACTCTCTATCAATTGTATTATTTTTTCGTCCTCGACTGGTGTGCTGTTGTATTTTCTGGTGCTTTTTCTAGTTGAAATTTCTTTTATCATAATTGACTCCTAATATAAAATTTCTACATTTACAAATCTATTTTAAGCTTAAATCTCGGAAATAGAGAAGAAATTTTTTTATTTTTTACTTGTGCGGAGAAATTAAAAATCAACAGGTGTTCTAAAAATTGGCCCATCTGAGACAAATGTATGGTATTCTCCATTTTCGCCGCAGATATCTGCACCTGTAGCGACAATACGTTCTGCCAGTTCCTTAGTAAGTTTTTGTCCTAAAAAATCACCGGATAGGCATTCACTATTTATTGTGGCGATGGTGGCTACAAAACCACTATCAATAAATTCATATACTGTCTCTTTCCGTCCCTGCCCCCATAAAGGAAAGAGTGGCACAAGTCCTGCTTTTTTACATTTCTCATCCCACCATTTTCGATTATCTTCAAAATCAATATCTCCGAAAACACAAGCTTGAATTCCCATTTTTTTTGCTTGTAGCAAGGCGGATTCAAAATTATCAGCATACTCTGCTGTATTGGTCTTTACCAACATTAGAGGAACGCCCAAAGATTCTGATACCCTTTTTAGCAGTTCCTCGGATAAATTATGAAAATGTGAATGACCGTCATCATCGTTGTATGTGGTTATCAGCAAGGCAAGTTCGTGTCCATCTTTGATAGCTCTATAGGCGGCCAATGCACTTTCTTTGCCGCCACTGTAAGAAATAGCAAATTTCATATTTTGTATCCTTTCATTAGTCTGGTATAAGTATCTCATAGTTTGTCTAATTTGTAGATAGTTTTAATTCAACATTTCTATGTTTTCAAGTAAAAAAATTGCTTGTTCAACCACTTCTTCATCTGTTTCAGAGTTGGACGGATTTAGTATGATCCGTTTTATGTCATCAATAAGCATTAGTTGATAAACAGATGAAAGATTTGGTATTAATTTAGAAATAACCCAATATTTAAGTATAGTGTCATTTTGTTGTACTTCGAGAGTTTCTTTGATCACTGGAATGATACTTGATGGATATTTTGCTAAAATAGGAATTAATTCTGCCGCTATTGGCCAATTAAAATCTGCTATCCATAAGATAAGATCAGGTAGTATTTGTGCCAATTTCGATTCAGACAACATCATTAGACTATTAATTGTGCTGGTATCAAATTTATTTTTAGGAACTAGATCACTTAATTTGGACATGGTGTGGTATCAGCCTCGTTCGTATAAAGCGTTCAGTCAACAGAATGTTATTATATTTATTCTGTTGGCCGATACACTTATTCAATAGTTTTAAAAATTTTAATACTTATGTTTTTCAAAATTATTGTTTGACAATACTATTCCTCCATTTTAGACTTAGCACAATAAAAGTTAAACATTTTTTCATAGAGATTTCGTGTTCCTTGGGCATCTCCCCATGAAAGAGGTTCGCCGGCATAGGACATAGCCCAAAATGGTTCTTTACATATTATTTCTTGAGGAAGTTTACTCCAAATTTTCACCAAATTCAAATTAAAATTCTCAAGGGTCATATCACCAAGGATGTATTTTTTCTTGAGTTTTTCCATTAAGAATTTTCCAAATATGCTATAATCAATCTCACGTCCTCTAAAATAATCAAAAATTATTTTTTTTGATATTTGCAAATCGGAAATATACCATTCTAGTTCTAATAACAAAGCATCACTAGAATCTTTCAGGAAAAATTCATCAAGAAATTCTCTATATTCTGAATCAACAATAAAGGCGGAATCAAACAAAAAGGCATATACCAACAATGTTTCTTTCACAACTGTTCTCCTTAATTATGCTATATTCATTAGATTGAAGTGTCCAAACAGCATCAAAGCGGAAAGTCCCGCCTGTGGAGAAGTTAACAAACCCCACCAATATAGACCAAAGGCTTTATTAGTGGGGTTTTGCTACTCATGTGATTAAATCAAGAGCTTGGGTTGTTTTTGTCATAATACCGATGACCAAAAAATATTTCTTCGCCTTCCAGCCATTCGATTTCATAACCTTTTAAATTAATTTCTACATGCTTCCAATCTTCACACCAACTGTCGTACCCAATATCAGCAAGTTCAGAAGCAGGTAATTTTAATTTTAATTCGGTGTGAGCTATATTGTATTTCACAGTAAAAATATAATACCCGCAATCTGCTGTTTCTTGAAGATCGTCTCGGTCACTTTCAATTAGAACATACCAATTATTATATCTGCTGGAATAATCTTTGATTATTCCAAGAGTGTCTAACTTTGGCATCTATGTCATCTCCCTTATGATATACAATCAAGACCTTGGGTTGTTTTTATAGTAATAACGATGGCCAAAAAATATTTCTTCGCCCTCTAACCATTCTATCTCCATCCTTGCAACATTAAGCTCTACTTGCTCCCAACTCGTATAATAACTGTCGTATCCAAGCCAAGCATCTGGAACATCAACTAGATCAGATTCAGGTGCATTATATTTCACTAGAAAAACATAATAATGATCAGCTCCAGCCATTTTGGGATCACCCTCAGCAACATCTTCTATTAAGATATACCAGTCAGTATATGAGCCACTTAGGATTCGGCCTAAAATATCCAATTTAGCTTTAGCCATTTATCTCGCCTCCTTACGGTATTACAATTATGTGATTATTTACTAGTTCGTTCCCGGCCAAGTCTAAAATCTGAAAATGCACATGCGAGACATAGGGTCTATGATTACCTGTTAACGATGAAGCATCCAGTCGAAATTGATGAATCTCATTTCCAACTCTCTTTTGAAACACCCATGAAGGGGGCTATTCGCTGGACCTACTTCAGTAAATCCAGACCCCATAATCCTATCTCCAAGATCTAATGCTTCGTTCTGGGTCAATCTGAATCTGCTCGTTATCTGTGGAGATTTGCTAGGATCAGGATTATTAGCAATAGCATCCCTAGTTTCTCGAACAATTTCCTCAGCAAAATCTATATGCTCAGGTGGCCTTATAGTATTAAGATGGCTAAAATCCCGTCCTAGCAGATCTACAGACCGATCCATCATCAGTACTGCGCTAACGGAAACAGCAGCAGATCCGGCAGCGGTAACAAGTGCGCCTACTGCTACAACTCCACCGGCAGCAGCTCCGCCACCGGTTGGGGCTGTCATTAATGCAAACTTGCCGGACGCCCCGGCAACTCTAAGCGCGTTTACTGCATTTACTGCACTAACACCGGCTACAGCACCAAAATGTGCTATAAAGAGGGTAGTAGTTGTAGTTTTCGCTTTTAGGTAGAAATAGTTATCGTTATGGTTGTTTGGCCTTGTAATCCATTGCGCAAGCCCAAAGAACAGATTGTCATCTATACTGTTGGAAATGCCAAGAGTTATCATGCGCATATCTTCAGCCGTTAACATGTTTGGAGTAAATCCAAATGTATCTAAAAATTCTCCTCTTATA
>WQVX01000043.1 GCA_009785615.1 Defluviitaleaceae bacterium
TCATAACAACACCTTCCGGTTGCGGTAACAGTATGTTATCAATTTGTATGATAGTGCCATTGCTTAATTTTTTTGAATTTTCAATGCCGGGCTGCATTTTTTCGCCATTAAAGTATATACCACCATTATCTGCATCATTAGGATCATACACTTTACACTCAGTGCCATCTATTTCAATTATAGCATGTTTTTCTGAAATTAAAGGAGAATCTAAAGGTATATCAACATCATTCCCCTTAATATCCCTTCCTATTGTTACTATTGGTTTATTAAAATCTTTTTTCAGATTAAATTCTTTGATCTTTTGATTATCGTAAATGATTACCAAAAAGCACTCAGAAGGTGTCTCTTTTTTATGTGTTGAAGCATTGATTATTTCGTAATCCGGCATGATTTTTCTCCTTTGGTTTCGAGCTTAATGAAGCCGTACTTGATGAAAGTATAATCATTATATCTTATTCAATTTGCTTATTCAAACAACAACACTTTGTGAATTATGAACAAAGTTACAAATTGGAAATTGTGAGATGAAATTTGAAACACTTGCAATTAATAGCATATCATGATATCTTTGATCTAATTGAATATGTTTTGGATGAAGATTGCGGGAGAGCTTGGTATTTTTTTATTAAAAACCCAACACCGAAGGAATAAGCGAATGTGAAAGCTATGCACTTTTGCGAAGATCTCAGGTAAACAGACCGTAGTTGGACAAAACTCTGGAAAGCTTTTGCGCCGAAGGTGCAATTTTCCTAGCACTTATTTAGGGAAAGAAACTCTCAGGCTAACATTTGTTAAATGACAGAGAAAACAGGCATTGGTTTTACTATGTCTTTTTTTTGTGAAGAAAAAATGAAGGAGGCAGTTTTATCAAAAAATTAATAACAAATAACCCTATGGCAAAAGCTCGATTTTCCAATATAATGGATATTGAATATCATGAAGCTTCTTATTTGGAGGTCTTAACCTATGTTCGTGACTATATCCATAAAGGGCATCAACTTTTAACGCACCCTCTTTCCGGAAGTATTAAACCTAATGAAACTCCGTATAAATCCGTGCTTATCTCTAAACAAGCGCAAAATCTCGACTTACGCTCGCTTTCCATTATTGAAGAAAGCATCGTATGTTTTGATAAATTTAGCAAAAATATTCTGCAAATTTCAGATCATTTTTGCAAAGACTATATGGAAGTCGATTGCGACTTTATTGCAAAGGAGGTAATGGTTTGAAACTGAATTTAGGTTATATCACAATTAATGACATTCAATTTGGTTCTGTTTCAAAGGTAGAAAATGCTGTTTTACATGTAAACAAAGATGAGATTTCCTCCATTATTTTGGAGGATGAGTGCCTTCAATCTGTTGAAGTAGACATTGCACGCCCGGGAGAAAGCGTACGCATTATACCCGTAAAGGATGTAATTGAGCCACGTGTTAAGGTGGAAGGCAGTGGTAATGTTTTCCCCGGAACTTTAGCAAAGGTTGAAACAGTTGGCAATGGTACAACACATGTTTTGCGTGGTGCAGCAGTTGTAACTTGTGGCAAGGTAGTAGGCTTTCAAGAAGGTATTATTGACATGGTTGGTACCGGTGCAGATTACACCCCGTTTTCGAAAAACATGTAATCTTGTTTTAACATTTACACCGGTGCAAAATTTGCCCCCACATGATTATGAAGCTGCTTTACGTATGGCTGGTCTTAAAGCGGCAGCTTATTTAGGTGAGCTTGCAAGGGATGTTTCACCTAATGAAGTGAAAACATTTGAAACTTTACCTATTATGGAAGGTGCAAAAAAGTATCCGGATCTTCCACGGGTTGGTTATGTACAAATGTTGCAAAGTCAGGGTTTGTTGCATGACACATATGTTTATGGCGTTGATATGAAAAAAAGCATTACAACACTGATAAATCCTACAGAAATTTTTGATGGTGCTATTATCAGTGGCAATTGCGTTTCGGCTTGTGATAAAAATACAACCTATCATCATCAAAACAACCCTGTTATCCTTGATTTGTTTGAAGAACACGGCAAAACATTAAACTTTGTTGGTATGATTATCACCAATGAAAATGTGTTTCTTGCAGATAAAGAGAGATCTTCAGATTGGACTGCAAAATTAGCTGAATATTTAAGCTTAGACGGGGTAATTATTTCGCAAGAAGGCTTTGGTAATCCTGATACAGACTTAATTATGAATTGCAAAAAAGTAGAGCAAAAAGGAATCAAAACGGTTATTATCACTGATGAATATGCCGGACGTGACGGAACATCACAATCTCTTGCTGATGTAGATGCTTCAGCAGACGCAGTTGTTACAGGTGGTAACGCCAATGAAGTTATAACTTTACCCAAACTGGACAAAATTATTGGCTCTTTGGATTGTGTTGATAAAATGGCCGGTGGGTTTGAAAATAATGTTCTTTCTGATGGCAGTATTGTTGTTGAATTGCAAGCCATTATTGGTGCAACAAATGAGTTAGGCTTTAATCGCTTGAGCGCAAGGTAATACATAAATCGAAGGGAGTGATTTTATGGCTAAAGTACGTGTTGTTCATTATATAAACCAGTTTTATGCCGGTATTGGTGGCGAAGAAGCTGCCGGACATGTTGCAGAATTGCGTGAAGGCGCACTGGGTCCCGGAGCTGCATTTACTGTTGCTTTTGGCGAAGAAGCTGAAATAACACACACAATTATTTGTGGCGATTCTTACTTTAATGAAAATGTGGATGTAGCAAAAGAAGCAGTTTTAAACTTTATAAGCCAAACAAAACCGGATTTATTCATTGCCGGCCCTGCTTTTAATGCCGGGCGTTATGGCGTGGCTTGTGGTACCATTTGTGAAGCTGTTGCTGAAAAATTTGGGATACCTGTTATCACCGGCATGTATGCAGAAAATCCCGGGGCTGACATGTTCAAGGAAAAAATTTATATTGTATCCACCAAGAATTCTGCCGCCGGTATGCGTGACGCTGTACCCAAAATGGTAAAATTGGCATTAAAAATGGTGAAAGAAGATCGAATAGGGGCTTCTATCGAAGAAGGATATATTCCGAATAGCCGCCGCGTTAACTTTTTTGATCAAGAACGTGGTTCTAAGCGTGCTGTCAATATGCTTCTTGCAAAAATGGCTGAAAAGCCTTTTACAACAGAATTCCCCATGCCGGACTTTGACAGAGTTGCCCCAAATATTCCAATTAAAGATATCAGCAGTGCGACCATTGCACTTGTAACATCCGGTGGCATTGTGCCAAAAGGCAATCCTGACCGCATCGAATCTTCTTCTGCTTCTAAATATGGCGAATATGACATTACTAACGTAATGGATCTTACAGAGGCTACTTATGAAACTGCACATGGCGGTTATGACCCTGTTTATGCTAACCAAGATTCTGACCGCGTTTTACCTGTAGATGTGCTTCGCGAATTTGAAAAAGATAAAAAAATTGGTAAGCTACATCATAAATTTTATACAACCACCGGTAACGGTACATCAGTGAAAAAGTCACAAGAATTTGCTCTTGAGTTTTCTCACAAGCTTATTAATGATGGTGTTCAGGCCGTTATTTTAACCTCCACCTGAGGTACCTGTACTCGTTGCGGTGCAACGATGGTGAAAGAAATAGAACGTGCAGGTATCCCGGTGGTGCATATTTGTACGGTAACGCCTATATCCATGACAGTAGGTGCAAACCGCATTGTCCCGGCTGTAGCTATCCCCTATCCGTTAGGTAATCCAAATTTAACTTTGGAACAAGAGAAGCAAATTCGCAAAAAAATATTGGATACTGCTCTGGAAGCATTATCAACAGAGGTAGATGGGCAGACCATTTTTGAGGTCAAGTGGTAGGTAAGAACGGAAGTGATTGTATTGGATAAATTATATGATGTAATTATTATTGGTGGTGGCCCTGCGGGTCTGTCAGCGGCAATGTACGCCGGTCGGGCACGTCTTAGTACACTATTGATTGAAAAAGATGCCTATGGTGGACAAATCGTAATCACCAGCGAAATTGAAAATTATCCCGGTGGTATGGGGCATGAATCCGGTGCAGACTTGATAAAAAGAATGGTTGCACAAGTTGATCGCTTTGGTGCCGACAAAGTAACTGATACCATTATTGATGTTGATTTGGAATCAGATACCAAAATAGTAAAAGGCCAAAAAGGGGAATATCGGGGCAAAACTGTGATTATTGCTACAGGAGCACAGCCGCGTCCAATTGGTTGCCCCGGCGAAAGAGAACTGATCAGTAAAGGTGTAAGCTATTGTGCCACTTGCGATGCTAATTTTTTTGAAGATTTTGAAGTCTTTGTGGTAGGTGGCGGAGATTCTGCCGTTGAAGAAGCTATATATTTGGCAAAATTCGCAAGGAAAGTAACGATTATTCATCGGCGAGATGCATTACGTGCTGCAAAATCTATCCAAGAGAGGGCTTTTGCCAATCCAAAAATAGATTACATGTGGGACAGCGTTGTTGTAGAGTTAAAAGGCGATGGCATATTAACATCTATGGTAGTGCAGAATGTGAAAACCAATGAAACACGCGAAATATTTGCAGATGAAGAAGATGGTACTTTTGGCGTATTTGTTTTCGTTGGATTTTTGCCAAATTCAAAAGTTTTTGAGGGCAAAGTAGCCATGCAAGACAATTACATCATAGCCGACGAAAATATGCATACCAATGTGCATGGTGTGTATGTAGCAGGCGATATTCGTATCAAGAAACTTCGTCAAGTTGTAACAGCAGCGGCAGACGGTGCTATTGCGGCTATAGAAGCAGAGAAATTCTTAGAAGAGGGGTAAACAATGCTGGAACTTAACAAAGACAGTTTTGAGCCGGAAGTATTACAAAGTAGCGGCAAAATTCTTGTTGACTATTATGGTGATGGCTGTGTACCATGTGAGGCACTGATGCCTTTTGTACAAAATATGTCTGAAAAATATGGCGACAAGATTAAATTTGCTAAGCTAAATACAACAAAAGCACGTCGGCTTGCTATCTCTCAAAAAATTTTGGGATTGCCGGTTATTGCTGTTTATGAAAACGGCGCAAAAGTGGAGGAACTTGTAAAAGATGATGCCACCGAAGCCAATATTGAAGCTATGATTTTACGACATGTATAAACATGTGTAAATTTTTAAAAACCTAAGAGAAAGGGGAAAGTTTGTATGGCTATTTTAGCAAATAAAAAAGTCGTCATTATTGGCGATAGAGACGGAATTCCCGGCCCGGCCATTGAAGAGTGCATCAAAACATCCGGTGCAGAAGTTGTTTTCTCTTCAACTGAATGTTTCGTCTGAACTGCCGCCGGAGCAATGGACTTGGAGAATCAGAAAAGGGTAAAAGAATTTTCAGAGCAATTTGGCCCTGAAAATATTGTTGTTATTTTAGGAGCTGCCGAAGGTGAAGCCTCCGGTATTGCTGCTGAAACTGTAACAGCAGGAGACCCTACTTATGCCGGGCCATTGACAGGAGTCTCGTTGGGACTCAAAGTGTATCATATTTGTGAAGAAGAAATTAAAGCAGAAGTTGACGCCGGTGTTTACGATGAGCAAGTTAGCATGATGGAAATGGTTCTTGACTTAGATGAAATTTCTAAAGAAATGACTACCATCCGTGAGCAGTATTGTAAGTACTAGAAATACGAATTTTAAAACACAGATTCTAACAGAAAAAGGGGCTAAATAAGCCCCTTTTTTACAACAAATTTAAGGAGGTTTTGTCATGAATTCTGTTTTAATAGGCTCTGCCTATGTATTAGCGCATGTACCCGATATGGTTTTACATAACGGGACAACTCAAACTACAGAAAAAATTGTAAACCCAGACTCTGAATACCTAAAAAAGCTACCAAACCATTTGCGTAGTTATGACGATACACTTTATTATCCACCTAACCAAACTTATATTGGTGGGATTACTCCAAAGGAATTGGGCGAAATTCCTTCTCCCTGGTACAACCAAAAATTAGATAATGCTGACCGATTTGGAAAATTTGGTGAGATCATACCACAAGAAGAATTTTACTTGCTGATGCAAGCATGTGATGCCTTTGATCTGGTGATGTTGGAAGCTGAGTTTGTTTCTAAAACAAAGCCGCAATTTGAAAAACATCCTTTGTTTGATGAAAGCATTACAGCTAGAGTAAAAGCGGGTGTTGAGCAGGCGGCTATTGATGCCGCACTATCAAATGGTGCCGAGGGCTTATATTCTAATAATCAAATTGTAGGTTGTGTTAAAAAAGCACATGATCTTGACGTGAATTTGAATGCGGAAGTTATTTTAGAAAATCTTGTATCGAAGGCTAGTTGTGTATTATCTCTGCTTCACTTGACTAAAAATACTGCTATAAATAAAAATGAAATTGATTTGGTCATTGACTGCTCTGAGGAAGCTTGCGGAGACATGAATCAACGTGGCGGCGGTAATATGGCAAAAGCAGCGGCGGAAATCGCTGGTTTTACTAATGCTACAGGCTCTGATTTGCGTGCGTTTTGTGCGGCACCTGTTCATGCGCTTATTCATGCGGCGGCCTTGGTTAAAAGCGGAACATATAAAAATGTTGTTGTTGCAGCAGGTGGAAGTACTGCAAAATTGGGCATGAACGGCAAAGATCATGTGAAAAAAGACTTGCCTGTAATGGAAGATGTAGTGGGTTCTTTTGCTGTACTCATTAGCGAAAATGATGGTATTAACCCGGAAATTTTATCTGAATATACAGGCCGGCATTCTGTAGGAAGTGGTTCTTCTCCACAAGCTGTTATTACAGCATTGGTTGGTGATCCATTGGATAAAATGGCAATTAAAATTACGGATGTTGATAAATATTCAGTGGAAATGCAAAACCCGGATATCACAAAATCGGCCGGTGCCGGCGATGTTCCACAGGCTAATTACAAAATGATTGGCGCACTAGCAGTAAAGCGTGGAGAATTAGAGAGAACAGAGTTAGGCAATTTTATAAAAAAACATGGAATGGTTGGCTGGGCACCTACCCAAGGGCATATCCCATCCGGTATACCATATTTGGGCTTTGCACAGCAGGATATTATGGATGGTCATATCAAAAATTGCCTTTTCATTGGCAAAGGAAGTTTATTTTTGGGACGTATGACTAATTTGTTTGACGGCTGTTCTATTATGATACAAAAAAATGGTGCAAAACAAGGTTCTCAGGTAACAAAAGAAGAGGCTGCCATTTCTGAAAGCGAAATTAAAGCCCTTATTGCAGAGACTATGCGTGAATTTGCTAATTCGCTGCTTAAATAAGGAGGCGGAGACATGGCTGAATATGTAAAAAAAATTATTGCTGACACATTTAATGATATCGCCGGATGCTTAGAAACCGGCTCATTTGCAAAATCTGTAAAAATTGGATTAATGGGAATTGGCAGTGAACATGGCGAATGTAATATGCTTGAAGGTGCTGTATTAGCATCAAAAAAAGGTATTGAAACATACTATATCGGCACATTGAAAAAAGAAGGTGTCCATACACTTCACGCTGAAAATGAAGAATCTGCTGTTAATGTGATGGAGGAGAAATTAGCCGACAAAACACTGGATGGTGCAGTAGCTATGCATTATCCGTTCCCAATTGGCATAAGTACAGTTGGGCGTGTAATTACTCCATCTGCCGGAAAAACAATGTTTATTGCTACAACTACGGGCACTTCTGCAACTGATCGCGTTGCCGGCATGGTCAAAAATGCAATTTATGGAATTATAGCTGCCAAGGCTTGCGGTAATCCTCATCCTACTGTTGGCATATTGAATGTTGATGGCGCACGACAAGCCGAAAGAGTACTAAAAGAGCTTGCGGCAAGTGGATACCCCATTAATTTTGCTTCATCCTCAAGAGATGACGGCGGCATTGTAATGCGTGGTAATGACGTTTTAACAGCCCCTTGCGACATTATGGTTTGCGACCCGCTTACCGGAAATATCCTCATCAAAATGCTAAGCTGCTATACAAGCGGTGGAAACTATGAGACCGTTGGTTTTGGTTATGGCCCGGGCATTGGAGAAGATTTTGACAAACTTATTTTAATTGTTTCTCGTGCATCCGGTACCCCTGTTGTGGCTTCAGCTATGGAATACGCCGCCGAACTGGTTCGTGGTGAATGGCAAAAAAAAGCACAAACTGAATTTGCTGCTGCAAAGAAAGCAGGGCTTAACGATATTTTAAGCAAAATGCAAAAAAAGGCCACTTCTCCTGCGGATAATAAACAAGAAGAGGCTTTACCAATACCTCCTAAAGAGGTAGTAACAGCAGAAATAGTCGGTATAGAAATTATGGATTTGGACGATGCTGTAGCAGAATTATTTAAGGCCGGAATTTATGCTGAAAGCGGCATGGGTTGCACCGGGCCTATTGTTCTGGTGTCAGAAGCAAAATTGAATGTTGCTAAAGGAATTTTGAAAAAGAGTGGTCATGTAAGTGAATAAATTGTTACGAACCTTGCCAAAGGTAGATGATCTTCTAAATTGTGCTATGCTAAGCCCGGAAGCCTCCGGGCTTTCGCGTAGTGCTTTGCTTGTTGGTATCCGTACAACATTGCAAGATTTACGTGAAAAAATTATAAGCGTAGAATGCAACGACCCATTAGAATTGCATGATATTTTGAAAAAAGCTATCTCGGCGGCAAAATATCATGCCTCTTTTAAACTTTGCCCTGCTATCAATGCCACAGGTATTGTATTGCATACAAATTTAGGTCGTGCGCCATTGGGCGAAGTTGTCGCAGAGCATGTAAAGCAAGTTGCGTTATCCTATTGCACCTTAGAATATAATGTGCAATCAGGCAAGCGAGGTTCTCGGACGCAAGCTGTAGAAAATATGCTTTGCAATTTAACAAATGCTGAGGCGGCTTGTATTGTCAATAACAATGCTGCCGCGGTTTTACTTGTTTTATCTGCACTTTGTATGGGCAGAGAAGTTGTAGTGTCGCGCAGCGAATTAGTAGAGATTGGTGGATCATTTCGCGTGCCTGATGTTATATCGCAAGGTGGTGCAATATTGCGCGAAATCGGCGCAACTAATAAAGTGCGCATTTCAGACTATGCTTCTGCTATTGGTCAAAATACATCCGCCTTGCTAAAGGTTCACACAAGCAATTATAAAATAGTTGGATTCTTTGAAGAAGTTAACATTTGTGATTTGAAAACACTTGCAAAAGAACACAACCTTCCTTTAATTTATGATTTGGGCAGTGGCTCTTTCGCTTCAATTGGCGATGAACCTACCGTAAAGTCGGCTATATCTGCTGGTGCTGATCTTATTTGCTTTAGCGGGGATAAGCTTTTGGGTAGCGCGCAAGCAGGTATTATTGTTGGCAAAAAAGAATATATTAATAAACTTCGTGTACATCCTTTATACCGTGCGTTGCGCATAGATAAATTATCTTTGGCGGCCTTAGAAGCTACTTTAAGCTGTTACGAAGATTTAGCAGAAGCCGAGAAGCACATTCCGACACTATCAATGCTTTTAGCGGATGAATCAGCTTTATTTGAGAAGGCGAAGCAATTGCTAACATGTCTTGCACCTATTTCATCTCCCAAAAAATTTTCTGCAAAGATACAAGAAACGTTAAGTCAAGCCGGTGGAGGCTCGTTGCCGGAACAAAATTTTAGTTCTTGGGCTGTTGCCATATCACCTTCTTCTATTTCTACAGCCACTTTGGAATCAAGTCTGCGCTGTTGGAAAATACCTATCGTTACTCGTATTCATAAAGAACAGCTTTTGCTGGATGTTCGTACCATTGATGTAATGCATTTTCCTGTAATTCAAGAAGCCTTTGAACAGATTTTTGATGATGTGCTCTAAAAAATCAGTGGGTAGCAAAAGGTCTAAGAAGCTATAAACACAGCTTCTTAGACAATGTAATTTCTAATAACACCTTTGAATATATTTATAGTTATTAAAAAGGTGGGATAGAAAATGAAATTAACTCATGGTTTATTTATGGCGTTAACAATATTTATTGGGCTTGCAGCATGTGTACATAATGTTGAAAATGAACAAATTTCTCAAAATGATTATGATAGACTAACCGTATACACCAGCTTTCATGCCATGTATGATTTTACAAGGGCTATAGCAGGTGATTCGCTTAACGTGGCAATATTGCTGCCTCCGGGTTCCGGTGCCCATCACTGGGAGCCTTCTGTACAAGATATAGTAAGGCTGGCCGGGGCAGAAGCCTTTATCTATCATGGCGCAGGGATGGAACATTTTGTTGATACTCTTAAAGCAAGTTTAGGGAGAGAATTACTCTTTATAGAAGCATCCGCTGATGTGGAGGCAAAAAAAAGCCAAAGTGATCCTCATCTGTGGCTTAATCCCATGTATGTTTTGCAAATGAAAGAAACTATTAAGTACGCACTTATTGAAATTGATCCGCTAAATTCAATAGTGTTTGAAGAGAACTTTAATAATTCGGCTCGTAGGTTGCAAGAATTGGATGACGCTTTTAGGGCAGCATCTGCAAATTTTTCGCGAAGGGATATTGTAGTATCCCATGGAGCCTTTGGCCATTTGAGCTATGCTTATAATCTTAATCAAGTGGCAATAGAAGGAATTATGGTACATACTGACCCATCGCCTGCACGTATAGTAGAAATTATTAACTTTGTAAAAGATAATGGAGTTACCACGATTTTTTTTGATAAAGATCCATCTTTGGCAGAAGCAATTGCTGCTAATACCGGCACCAAAATAGCTATGTTAGATACCTTTGAAGGTATTACTACAGATGATTATTTTTCTGTGATGTGGCGGAATTTGGATGTTTTAAAAGAAGCGTTGCGCTGAAAATACTCACAAAAAAAGGAGCTGCCTTCTTAGTAAGACAGCTCCTTTTTCACTAACTACTAACCTTGAATGTAAACTACTCTATTAGCTCCATCCCACTGCACATTAGCACCAAAAACTTGTGCTACATAAGCAATTGGAACGAAAGTACGGCCATTAACAATAGCAGGCATTCCCATGTTGTTTGGTAATGGTGTATCTGCTTGCATTGTTATTGTTATGCCATCTCTTGTAATAACTACTGTACGTGTTTCCGGTATCCAGCTTACATCTGCGCCTAAAGTTTCTGCAACAAGTGCTAAAGGTACCATAGTGCGTTCATATACAGGATCAATAAATGGTACTACTTCACTATTAGCAGCAACACCATTAAGGTGATATAAAGTAGATCCTATTTGCATACGCAACTCTATTTGGGTTCCTGTGCCTGGAACTGTCGGAAGGTTTATAGGTGGAGTTGTAGGAATTACCACTTGATCAACTCCCAATTTTAATCCATATAAACCTGATTCGGAAACAGTAAACATAAAATAGTTTCCATCTATAAAGCCTTGTATGGTCATAAAGCTAATACTGGTTGGATCGTTTTCATCCTCCAAATAGAAGAGTACAGCTACAAGCCTTGTCAAATCTTCTAAAGTCAGATGTGATATATCTATTGATACTAAAGTAGATGTATCTATAAAATAAACAAAGCTATCATTTACAAAAATATCTACTTCCATCACCAGTAAAAGTTCAGGCATGTTGATAAAGTATGCTGCTTCTGCATCAAGAACTTCTGCAACCGCATGAATACGATGTTCTTGTGCAGGAGGTTGGGTTGGAGCTTGTGGCTGTGTTGTTGCTACTGCACCCGGTCTTGCTCTTGGTGTACGTGCTGTACGCGCAGTACGGTTATTAAATGAAGGTGTTCCAACAACTGATGGGCCTGGTGCCGGATGTAGTTGTGGAGGTAAGTTCGACGGTGGTGGTGTTGGTGCCGGTGTAGGAGTTGGTTGTGGCGTAGGCTCCGGACATTCGCAGTCCTCAGCACCGCAACCGTTATCAGGATCGCAGTAGTCGCCTTCTTCGCAATCACAGGTTTCCGGGATTGTAGGCTCAGGGCATTCGCAGTCCTCAGCTCCACAACCGTTATCAGGATCGCAGTAGTCGCCTTCTTCGCAATCACAGGTTTCCGGGATTGTAGGCTCAGGGCATTCGCAGTCCTCAGCTCCACAACCATTATCAGGGTCACAGTAGTTGCCTTCTTCACATTCGCAAGTTTCCGGGATTGTAGGCTCCGGGCATTCACAATCTTCTGCGCCGCAACCGTTATCAGGATCGCAGTAGTCGCCTTCTTCACAATCGCAAGTTACTTCTTCGTCTGTGACTTCACCATATACAGTTATTGTTGCGTAGTATACGCCCGGGGCAAGATCTTCCGCAAGAGTTACTGTAAGAATAACCTCTCCATTTGGAGTTAATATAGCTTGGCTAAGAGCCGCCTCAAAGGCTTCATAATCTTCACCGGTTACTGTAACAGTAAGGCTGATGTTTTCTTCCAGTAAACTAGATATAGCAACTGTATGCTCTACTTCGTCAAGCTCCAAAGTAGATACGATTCCAAAATCATAATCTTCATATGGATCAAGCTCAATACCTATAGTTTCATTGGCAGGTAAAAAGTAGGCAAGTGTTCTAAGGCTAGAGAAATCTGAAGAATTGGAAATCATCCTAATACCGGTGAAAGCTATTGTGTTATCTTCATTAACACTTGAATCGTTGTCAGGTTCTTCCACTTGGGTGTATTCAGGTTCGTTTGTGGATGCTTCATAATCAGGCTCTGAGTCAGGAGTAGTATCTGTGTCTACAAATTCCTCATTATCATTATCGTTGTCTGTATACCCTGATCCTTCATAATCGGGTTCTTCATTTTCGGATTCTCCATACTCCGGATATTCGTTCTCAGAATAATCATTTTCCGGATATTCGTTTACGGAATAGTCATTCTCGGGATACTCGTTCACGGAATAATCATTCTCAGGATACTCGTTCACGGAATAGTCATTCTCGGGATACTCGTTCACGGAATAATCATTCTCGGGATACTCGTTTTCGGAATAATCATTTTCCGGATATTCGTTTTCAGGGTATTCATTTTCCGGATACTCCGGATATTCATAATAAGGATATTCAGAATAGTCATAATCTTCATCTGAAAGCTCACCGACTACAAAGCGTACATAGTCACTAAGTTCAGAATCCCAAAATATTAGTCCATCGCCTAAAGCTCTTACTTGGATGGTATATTCTCCATCATCAAGCTGTAAAGTTGAAAGATCAAAGCTTAATATTTGGTAAGCTTCAACTTCTTTTTCGTTTTCTTCTGCATCATTTTCGTCATATGGCTCAACATTTGCATCAACGTCAGTTGCAAATAAAGATGCATCTACACCATTTACATATACACGATAGTCAGTTGCATATTCTACCGGGTTCCAGTATAAAATACTATCGAATATATTTAGATTGGTTGGAGCAGCCAAGGCTTCAAATTCTAAAGCAATAGCCAAAGAGAAAAAGTTTGGGCCTACATTAAGGCTAAATGGCATAGAAATATTTCTATTACCTACTTCAATAGTCAACACCAGATCATAAATACCTTCCGGTATAGTAGCGTCAAGAGCCACACCAATTGAGCCTGTACCATTAACAATGTCAATTGTACCTACGCCGCCGTTACCTCTCATTGCATAAGGTCTGCGAGCTGCGCCACCACCAAACAAAGTAGGTTCAGGTAAGTCAAGTGGATTATTACCTGTTAAAAATATGCTACGTGAGAAATTTTGATTAGCAGGCCACGGAATAACATTACGGGCTAAAGTACGAGGTACGCTAAGGGTAATATCATAAGTACCATCAGCAATACCTAATGTCTCTACATCAAACGGAAGCATGGCTACCGCCATATTTGGTAAAACCCCAAAGGATTGTGAAACTGTCTCTATTCTTGGTTGGTTTGCTGCTACATTAAGGTTTTGGGTAGCCCAAGGGCCTGCACCAAGGCTGTTAACAGCACGTACTCTAAAGTCATATGTTCCACCACTTGCCATATTTGCAATAACCCAAGGAGCTGTATAATTTAAACTACTTATAGCCGGGATATCACCTGCTGTATAGTGAAGGTGATCCGGGTGTCCAAAATTTTCATGTGGATACATAACAACATAACCATCTCCACCAAGGTGTACCGCTACCCAATCGTGATTTGGACTACTCATAACAAGATATCCAAAATCGTTCATATCCTGAGTAGTAAAGGCATCACGCCTATCACCGGCAGGTACAGTTCCTAAAGTTCTCCAAGCACCACCATCTTGATACTGGATTTCATAGTATTCTGCAAATGCATCAGTAGAATTCCAGTTGATTGTAAATGTTCCCGAATAAGTTATAGTACGTAAAGATGGTGTTGGGGAAGGTTGTCTATGCATAAAGAAATCAAGATCGTTAAGAGAAACAGTTACATTACTTGGTGCAACTGTAGGTGCAGTTGGCACATAATTAGGCATAGCTCCGGCATAAGTTTCAATATGCGTTCTCAATTCTGTTACATCTGCCATACTACCTGTTGGCCAAACATTATCTAATGCTGATGGTCTAAAATCGCCTTCAAATCCCCAACCATTAGCAAGGGTAGTAGCAGCCATTGCCGGAAATCCTGCTGCGGGATATAAGATATCAGTAGAAGGAGGTACCATCATGGTAGCTACTTGGTTTACTGTAATACCAAGATCCAAAGTATTGTCAAAAGTACTTGCAGTATTTGCACACATCCAGTTTGGTTGAAGTGTGTTTATAGTAGAAACTAAGTCTGCAAGATCTGCCGCAGAACCTAAGCCGCGGACAGTATTGTTATATCCCCAATCTCCAAATGCAGGAATAACAGTACCGCCTAGTTGCGCGCCTGATCCAAGCTGTCTATTATCACCGGTAACAATAAAGCCCGGGGCATCACCAAAAAAGTGATTGTGACCGGTATGAGGATAGTATCCCCTAGCATGACCATGACGGCTTCTTAAAAATGGAAATCCAACATCATCAAAAATATTACCTTCTGCCCAAATAGTAGCATTGTGGGCTGAGCCAATACCATAGCCTGTATATCTGTCAGCAAGGCGATAATGTAAAGGATGGCCTATAACTTCACGGAACAAATTGTTAAACATGTGAAGGTTGTGATGACGTGTTCTAGGATTTCTTTCTTGTGCATTGTCATAAATATTGTGATGTATTGTGCCATAATGTCTGTTAACACTGTTGGTAAGAGGTGCGTTTTGCACGCCTCCAACAATCAAATTGGTTCCACGCCCACCGTTAAAATGGTTATAAGCTAAAGTGTAACCACGTACCCATTGCTCAATATCCATTGAGCCGCGTCCCATGGTACGGTCTGTTTCTGCATCAATGTTAAAGAACCAGTTTTGCCCGTAATGTAAAGTGTTATGATGTGCCCAATAATTTGTTGTAGTACTAGATGCTCTTAATCCAAAACTTAAATATCCACTTACATGCAAGTTACGTATTACTACGTTAACAGAACCGCCTGTGAATATGCCCCAACCATGGATTCCTGAACCCGGGCCAATACCTTCTAAAGTGATTTGATGAGCATTATTTCCCATGTTCATCATGCGGTCATTATCACCAATGCCATCAACAACACCGGGAGGAATCTCTGATGCTCCTACTTCCCATTCAAAATTACCTACTGTACCTAAAAAGCGTACAACCATTGGGCTGTCACCTCTAAGGCCACTGCCCCTGGTAAGGTTAGCTACTGTAAAATCAGCCCAGTTATTATGAGAAACATACATAATTGCAGCATCAGGATCAATTCTGCCATCAGACAAATATCCACCTGTTGCCCCATAAGGTGCCCAATTGGTAGTAGGGCCAACGTCCACACCAACTGCGTTGGTACCAACAAGCTCATCAGAAGGTATAAATGCTGCACCATACCTTGGGAAGCTTGTTGTTTCAAGAGAAAGGGCTTTCCAAACTTGTGTTTCACCATCTGCTGCCAAAGCGCGTACATCGTATGTACCTCTTGGCAAACCGGGGATATCTACCCTCCAAATATTTCTATCAGGGTCAATCAAACGAATTAGTTCGGAATCAACTTCCACCCATCCTAAATACATATCCCAGTCAGGATCATCAATAGGATCATCAGTTCTCCAGTAGTAAGCATTTTCACCGGGAGTAAGACGCACTTGTATAGTGTATCCTGTCTCCAATGATTCCCAAATGGCCCATGCTGTCTCAAACCAAGTATCAGCTTGAAGTGGTGCCCCAACAACTTCAACTCTTACATCAAAAGATTCCGGCTGGATGAGAATTTCTTCATTCGCATACGCCACCACACCAGAAGAGGTAAAAACCATGACTATAGCCAAAATTGTAGCTATAGACCTCTTAAAAATTGTGTTCATTAGCCTTTTCCTTTCTAAAATTAGACTTCTTACCCGGTTATACAAGAAGTCATGAAAAAAGATTTCCACTTTTTTCATATTTATTAAACACTACAATTATATCAATAATTTAATACAATTCAAGCATTTTTTTCGACAAATTAGAGTTGGCATATGTTTTAACCAGGTAAAATAAGACAATTGATCTATAGAAAAGGCAGATTTACTAATATGAATCTACAATATCTAAAAGAAGGATCTGGATTTAGCGATTCAAATATTGTTGTCTGTTCAAAGGAGCACAGAAGGTTAAAATCCTTAAATATCAACATTTTACGACATGACAGATGCACCCAACCGGTCTCATTTTGTTACCGGTTGGGTGCAGTTTTAATTTAAGTGGACAAATCCTTCACCATTTAAATATCTTGGCATACTATAACATTGGACAAAGTGTTCATTTGAAGGAGGCAACACCTCATGAGTGAAGAAACAAATAAAAATAGAAAAACAGACCATTTGCCGCTGGCCTCTATGCCTTTGGCAGAAGCGTATGTACCTATACAATCTTTTGAAGATGTATATCCGTCAGAGGAAGGGATAAAAAAAGGTACTATTTTCCCAAGCTTGTATAAACCGTATAACAAAAGGGGGGAATAGTTGTGGACAGAGAGGCAATGCTAAAACAAATTACTATAATGGATTTTATGGCTACAGACCTACATTTATATCTTAACACTCACCCGGATGATGCAGAGGCTTTAAAAATGTTTAATAACGTAGTAAGTCAATCGGCACAAGTGCGTAATGAATACGAAGAACACTTTGGCCCGTTGGTTTCTTACCGATCACAAGATCCCACAGGCTGGCGATGGAATGATTGCCCATGGCCTTGGGAAAGTAGTTTCAATTTCAATTGGGATAATGGAAAGGAGCCAAACTAAATGTGGGTATATGAAAAAAAGTTAGAGTATCCGGTGAGGATAAAAAAGAGCAACCCAAAGCTTGCTAAATTAATTGTTGCGCAATATGGAGGCCCCGATGGTGAACCTATATTTATTACATCACTGAAAACCGCATAATTAGGCGGTTTTTATGGGATTTGGGAAATTGTAAAATATAAAAATTTCTTTGTTTTCTGATATTTCAATCCTGTTAATCAACTTGACAAGTATCACCCTGTCAATAACTTCAAAATTGGCTATACTGCGTATTAAGGATTTATAATCGTAATTTATGGGGGTGATGGATTCTGCTTCAATTTCTGCCAACCTTTTTGATAAACGTATTTTTTCACTGCTAAACTGCCCCGACATTTCAACAAAAAGTTCTTCGTCGATTATGCCTTTTAGTTTGTCGGTGTATAAATCTTTGATTATACCTTTAATCTCTGCTAAACGCTGAGTAATAGGTTCTTTCTTGTTCTCATCAGGGGCAATTTTCAAATCATTAAACTTATCACCAAAATCCGAACTTAACGCAACTTTAGCTGTTTCACGCAAATGATTAAATACATATTCTTCAACCTTAGTTTCTTGAATAGCATGATTACTACATTGGGTAACACCAAATTTTGAGTATGTCATACAAATTGCAATCATTTTTTTTTGTGTATTACGGCGATACGTCAATTTTGCACCACAGTCTTGACAAAACAACAATCCGTTTAATAAATGTTCAGTTTTTTCCGACTTTGAATAATGCACAATCTTTTTTGCTATTAACTCTTGTACAAAATCAAAATCGGATTTGTCAATTAATGGTTCATGTGTGCCCTCTGCGATTATCCATTCATTAGGTGGAATCTTACGATATTTTTCAAGTTTGTAGTTGATTTTTTCTTGTCTACGTTGTGCCATATTACCAATGTAAGATGGATTCGTAAGTATGCGCTTGATGGTTTCTTGTGTCCATATATACCGCTTAATCATGGCGTTTTTGTAAGTAGTTGTCTTGTTTTTGTGTTTAGTAGGACACGGCAAACCCTCATCATTAAACCGCCGTACAATTGCCCCCATGCTTTCACCACCGATATACAAGCTAAAAATTCGCTTGACAACCTCGCTCGCCACGTCATCAATTATTAATTTGTTTTTGTCATTAGGGTCTTTAGCATAACCATATGGAGCAAATGCGCCTATGAACTCCCCTTTATGACGTTTCACATCAAATGATGTACGTATTTTCTTTGATATGTCCTTGGCGTACATATCGTTGATAACCGCTTTGAATGGGCTTAGGTCGTTGTTTCCTGTATCCTGCATTGTATCAATGTTATCATTTAACGCAATGTAACGCACTTTTTGAGTAGGAAAATAACGCTCTAAATAATACCCTGTGTCAATATAATCACGCCCAAGCCTTGAAAGGTCTTTTGTAATAACAAGATTGATTTTTTTTTGTTCTATATCCGCAAGCATACGCTGAAAATCTGGGCGGTCGTAATTCAAGCCGCTAAAACCATCATCAATATATACATCGCATATATTCCAACCCTTTTCCAAAACATGCCGAGTCAGAAAATCACGTTGATTTTGTATGCTTTCGGACTGCCCTGCTAATTCGTCCTCCCTTGACAGTCGCAAATATAGTGCGACATTGTATACTTGATAATCATTCATTCGCTACACTCCTTTATTTTAGGAGTTGCGTCTGAGATTATCCGCTTTTGTATAGTTTTAAGATTTACTTGTCTTACACCTTCGGCAAGCAATTCTTCAAAACTTTTACCGTTTTCATTATATATGATATGTAGATTTTTGTCAATGCTAACTGTAGGATTAAGCATAAAATCACCAATATTTATATATGATTTTATACTTGTCCATATACTCACATTGTTTATTATCACATATTAACATGTGTGTGCATTTAAAAGTCAAGAAATTTAAAATTATAAAAATCAAATTTAATGAAACAACCTCCTTTCTCATTTGTATAACATCACAAAAAAGCTTTATGTTTTCCAAAAATCGACAAAATGAATATTTAGGTAAATTCATAATTTTCCAGACAATTTTTGATAAAAACAGAGAGTTTCACGTGAAACTATGTAATAAATTTACTTTTGATATCTTCCATAAATCCGCTTATTTCCTGTGTTTCAAGGAGATTCATCAAGAATCTTTCATATTCCACTGGGTCAATATCTTTGAACACGAAATACTTTTCAGACAATGCGCCAATTTTAATTAACCTCCTTGTTCGTTCTTTGTATTATGTTGATGCAATGCCATGTAATCCAATGTATATACAAACAGCCAAATTTAGCGCATCATTATCAACAAAAATCCCGACAGGGCGCACTTATACATTGGACTTGTCCAATGTGTGCGGTCTGCCGACGGCTTAGCAGTTCGCATTTTTGAATGCGAACAAGCAACTTCAACATGTCCCGAACATAGAATGTATCATGTTTGTGGGAGTGAAAAAACATGGCTATGTATCGTTGCAGTGTTTCGATAATAAAACGAAGTTCGGGACGTTCGTCCGTCGCAGCTGCAGCTTATCGTGCAGGTGGAAAAATCAGGAATGAACGTGATGGAAAGTTACATGATTATTCACGAAAACAAGGTGTTGTATACACTGAAATCATACTACCAAGCTATGCCCCTGAATCATACAAAGACAGGGCTATTTTGTGGAATGCTGTTGAAAAATGCGAACGGCGTATTGATTCGCAAACAGCTAGAGAAGTTCAAATAGCCTTGCCTATTGAATTTAGTCTGGACGAAAATATTAAAGTGTTACGAGAGTACATAAACGAAAACTTTGTTGATAAGGGCATGTGTGCGGATTATGCTATACACGATACAGGCAACGCGAATCCCCACGCCCATATCATGCTTACAATGCGTGATGTATCACAAGAAGGGTTTGGCAATAAGAACCGAACATGGAACAACAAAAATCAACTTGAACAATGGCGTGAGAATTGGGCGAATGTGTGTAATAATGCACTAAAAGAAAAAGGCGAACAAGCACGAATTGATCACCGTTCGCTAGAATCGCAAGGCTTGGAACGTGAACCAACAATTCATGTAGGACGATCAATACATAGACAAATGAGAAATAATGAGATTATCAAGATAAACGAACGCTTTAAGCCTGTAGCAGTAGCGCAGTATATGAACGAGCTAGAAGAAGGCTACAACATACTTGAAAATCATATTGTCACATCAAAGCATGAACAAAGTAGCCAAAGACGAGAATTACAAGACATTACCACAAGAGCTAAAGAAATACATAGCCGTTCACAAGACTTGTGCAAGCAACATGGTGACATGCATAAAGCTATTGCGATCCGTGATAACATGGGATATTTCCAGAGCAAGAAAGATATTAACAAGAAGATCGAACGATTGGAAGAGAATTACAAGCATTCATATGATTACTTTGAACGCAGTTATAGCATATCTCCAAATATGGTAAATGACGAGTTGGTGCGATTAAAGAACAAATACAACGATGTAGCAAATAGAATTCATGGGCAAGCAGATTTATCACTGTATGATGAGCAGTTGCGAATATTTGAAATGGAGTATAAAAGACAACGGATATTAGCTGAAATTAGAGCAGATAGAGACGAAATATTATCAAAGGTTCGTAAAGATTCAAGGTTGAACAGGGTGACGCAAGATGATTACATGGAGATTATCCCAAAATTGCGCCCTTCACAAACTGATATACTTGCCGAACGATATAATCATATTAAGGCGAAAAAGATATCAAGGGAATTTTATGATTTTGTGAGGTGACGTGTCTAATGAAAATCTATGGTTATGCAAGGGTATCAAGTATCGATCAGAACGAGGATAGGCAGTTAGTATCCTTGGAAGAAGTCGAGGTAAAATCAGAAAACATTTTTGTTGATAAAGTATCAGGGAAGGATTTTAAGCGTCCACAATATTTAAAGTTAGTTAAAGCTTTGAAAGATGGGGATTTGTTGTACATAAAAAGCATTGATAGGTTAGGGCGAAACTATGAAGAGATATTAGAACAATGGAGAACGTTAACCAAAGAAAAGGGCGTGGATATTGTGGTTCTTGATATGCCTTTGTTGGACACACGCCAATACAAAGACTTGATCGGGACGTTCATAACTGATTTAGTTTTGCAAGTTCTATCATTTGTAGCGCAAAGCGAGAGGGAAAACATACGCATACGCCAAGCCGAGGGAATCGCAGCCGCTAAAAAGCGAGGTGTTCAATTCGGCAGACCTGAAAAGCCTCTGCCACCTGATTTTGTGGAACTTGTTGCTAAGTGGGAACGTAGGGAAATTAATGTTCAAGAAATCCTACGCTTATGCAACATCAGCCGTTCAAGTTTTTATGCGAGGATGAAAGAACATAAGGAAAGTTTATGACTATGCTTAATATTTGGAATCAAGTATTAAGCATTTGTCAAAAAATGTGTCCAAATTTGTATACTTAATTGGATTAGTGTCAAAATATGAAATCATAGTATTTTTGGATCAATCACAATGAGAATTATGACGAATTTCGTATTTGTTTGCAAAAAAACTTGCACTTTGTTAAAAACTATGATATAATGTTTTTGTTCAAAAAAGTCCAGAAACGTATACCTTTTTGGATTTTTATGGACGAGTTGAATGTAGAGTTGCAAATAAAGGGGGGAATTTAATTATGAAAATAAAGTGGAAAATGTTAGGACAAGTTGTTATTTGACAATAAAATAAATTTGCCAAATCATAGACTGGAGATACTGATGAACGCCACGGCGAAAAAATTATGGGTACATAGGGGCAAGTTGTTTTTTATATCTTTGTTTGCGATGTTTACAGCCTTTTTGACTGCTTGTAACGAGCGTGAACGTGCAGAAATCCGTGCAGAACTGGAAGCTGCTGCAAGACAAGCTGTTGAGGATGTCATTTCTGATGTTGCTGACAATGTGATAAATGAAGTTGAAGATGCAGTTGCTAACGTTGAAAATACTGCAAGGGATACTTTATCAAATTGGGCAGATGCAATAAATCAGGCTTTAACCAATAGGAGATCTGAACCAGAAATAATTGAATTTACACTTGATAGGTATAGAAGGATCGTTGAAAATACTGGAGATTATGCAATGGCAGCATATGTGCTTATGAGTGGATCTTCAATAGCAATGGAATTTCCGTTTCAGTTAAGGGAATCAATACGCTTAATTACAAAGTTTGAAGTTACTGGCGGGATAACAGGGGTTAGTGAATTAGCTTCCGTTGGGCGTGCTATAGGTAATACAGCAAAATACTTTAGTATAGCAAAATATCTTCTTGAATTTCTATTGCTCGAAATTTCAATAACTGAAATGTACTATCATATGCTTCATCAGAGGGAAAATTATATTAATGTTTCACCAGAGATAATTGCGAACATTGATAGAATTATTATATATATTGAAGAAATTCAAAATCGTTCTCATAGAGCACAACGTTTTTATGCTAAAGATTTAACTATGATATATGGTCTAACAAAGTATGGTGGTCCAGTTGGATGGGTTGCAGTAAGCGCAGCAACTATATTTGGAATGCCATCTAGGCACAGCATTAGAAATGCATTTGATGCTTATGACGATGTTAGTAAAATTGTTAGAAATCGTGAATATTTAGTAAATTAATAAATTTGGAGGGATATACTAATGAAAAAAATTGCATTTTTTATTGTTATTATTTTTGCGATTACTTTAATATGGGTTTTTAGACCCTTCTCTGCTAACCAAGAAACCCATTACTTAAATTTAGAAGATTTTATTCAACAAATCAGCAATGACATTAGAGAATTGACGTATGAAGAACAGCAGGAAACTATAAAAAAAGGAAGAGAAAACGGCATAGAAGTCAACTTTAGAAATGATGGAAGTGTTATATTCGAGCATGAAGATGGAACAACAGCTATAGTTAATTCGGATGGTTCATGGGTATTTGATGATTTGGGATGGGGAACAGGATTGCAAATAGGCGGAGATTTCCCCCTTAATGAATTAACCCAATTAATTCCTGTGCCTAGTTTCCCAATTTATGGGGCTATGGGCAATGAAATTAATTATCTTTTCACTTTTTACGATGTTACACTTACCCAAATAAGGGAATATGCTGAGCAAAGCAGAGCGAGAGGATTTACAATTGATGAAAGGTTATTTGATGGTGAATCTATCTTAGGAGGACATTTTTTTGATTTTACTGCCCATGATTTAAATGGAAACATCATCAATGTAACATATAGTTCAAATTCGGCAACAATAACTATAGAAAGACCTTAAATTAGAGTGTATACCATTTTAAAATGTAAACAAGCCTTGTTGGCAACCCAAAAGACATTCCTCAACAAAATGTCTTTTTTTGTCTATCCTTATGTACGTGCATCCCATCATATAATTATTCAATCAAATATGTAAGGATGTGCATTAATTAAACAATGGGAGGTCAAGAACTTGCAGCGCAGATGCTAATGAACACGTTAAAATGGATGATTGGAGGATTTTTCTTTGCTTTTAGATACATCA
>WQVX01000044.1 GCA_009785615.1 Defluviitaleaceae bacterium
GTTAGACGAGGATAGCATTACTAAAACTAACAACAGCTTTATTTTACAGGATTTTTCTGAGAAAGAAGCAGATATAGTATATGAAGCAACTTTAAATGGCAGGACAGTAATATTTTATATTCTACCGGAATTGCAAAGCAACGTTGATTACAGGATGCCTTACAGGTTATTGCTTTACATTGTAGAAATTCTAAGGCATTACTACAATCATGCAGATGTAAACGAACGTGACAATAAGGATTTTAAATTTCCGGTAGTATTCCCCATCATATTCTTTAGCGGTAAAGATACATGGACAGTACCTGTTAGCATCAAGGACATGTTTTCCGACTATGAAGCATTTGGAGATTATGTACTAAATTTCAAGTACATGTTAGTTAATGCCAAAGGCTATGATGATAATACACTAAAGAATTTTTCATCCAAGTTATTAGGGTTGATACTGATGCTGGAAAAAACAAAAAATGATTTAGAGTTTTACAGCAGTATTAGGGATAATTTGGATTGTATTAGCACATTCGATAATGAAGAAAAGCGTATATTAAGCCTATGTATCAAGATAATGGATATAGCCTATGGTTATAACAATAGCGATGATATTCAAAAGCTGTTAAGTGACAATCAGATTCAGGAGGTGGATAAAATGCTGTGTGATGTTATTGAATATGCTAAGATTGAGAAAGAAGAATTGATTGCTAAAGGAATTTCTCAAGGGATTGCTAAAGGGATTTCCCAAGGGATTTCCCAAGGCATTTCCCAAGGAGAAATTAAAGCCAAACTAGAAATAGCAAAAAATCTGCTGAAAATGAACACCTCTTTAGATATTATTGCAGAAGCTACAGGTTTTACAATCCAAGAACTTGGAAGATTGTGATTAACAAATAACAAGCCGCAAACCTTGTTAATATAAAAGCTTGCAGCTTGTTTGTTTTTATTATTTCTTTTTTTGGTGATTTGTTGGGTTTACATGTTTAATAATTTCGTTAGGTTACAAAATTTGAGATATTTTTGGATACAGCTTCTAACTTTTAAAATTTTGAATTAAGAATGTATTTCTTTTTTCATTCATAGTAGTTTAATTTGAATTTTAGACGGGTCATGTATTAAAATGTGATGTGTATAATAATTATAACCAAATTACCTTACATGCTGATATCTCGGTGCTTGACTATAAATAGATAAATTAACACCATTACCGGCAACAAGTGTGCCCAAGACTATGCCACCATCTTGTATCAAGGCTGCCCCACTATCTCCCCCCTGTGTTGCCATATTGGCCGATATCATATTGTTGTGCCTACGTACACCATTTGGAGTGTCAATATCAAATGTCGACGACAGTCCAATCAAATTTCCACGAAGATTTCCTCCTGACCCGATTACTGTTACCTGTCGTTGTGGAAAACCAGACCCCGTACTTCCAAAAAAACTTGTAATATTCATACCGGCAGCTGATGTCTGAATAGTACCAAATTCAAACCTGATATAGCTTACATCTATTCCCGCAGCAGGATCAAAAACAGAATTAGCTACAATGCCCAATTGACGTCCATTGTGGGCACCGGAAGCCGCAAATACGTTTACGCCTCTTGGTACCCATCCATGGCTTGTTCCAAATGCGGTTCTTCCTGAAGAATCTCTTGGATGACCCAAAGTGCCCATTAAAATAAATCTTGAAGAACCGGCATCCCAATACATTAGCCTTGTACCTATAGGGATAGAAAGATTTCTTGGTAAAGCTTCATTTGTATGAGGCAAATCAAAATCAATAGGTTGACCAACCGTTGGATCAGTAGAAATAATACCCATGACCATTATTTCTATCATTTCTTCAGGTATCCCAGTAAAGTCTATTATTAAGTCAAGTAACTCTAAATATCTTTCATTTGAAAACCCAATAAGAAATGTATCCCTAATATAACAAGGCTCAGCAAATCCAGATATAACAATGGGTACTCCACTACTATAACCTCTTGTATTGTCCAGGATAGTTCCGGCTTCAATTGTGATATCCATTAATTCACGTAAAAGATCTGATTCTGTCCCTATATAAAGTGGCGATAGATGTTCATAAGAAGTACTGTATTCTTGTCTTTGCTCTGTCAATGTAATAATCAACTCACGTAACTGAGCTACATGATCAGCATAAACTTCGCCGGCAATGACTGAAACATTGAACCCTATTAATAACACAAAAGTAAATAATAACATTAAAAATATTTTGATTTTTTTCATAATAATATCCTCCCACATAGATTTTTTAATACATATCCCCCTCTGACACATTGAAGCCTTTAAAGTAATTGCATACACAAACTCTTTTCAAATTTAACTACTATACGTACATTATCATAATTGGTTATATATGTAAATGTTTCAAACTTTTTTTCTTACATACTTTTTTATTAATTCATCAAATTCATCTCTTGTCATAATGATCCCTCAATTTCTTATTATTTTGCATATTCATACTTAGAAACCAGATTTAAGTAATCCAAGAGTATCATCCTCTCTTGTATGAAATCCGGCAAATTGACATTCTTCATTGGGTATAGCATCAAACATTTCCTCTCAATCACAAAAGGGCAGTTGCTCCTCATTTCCGGATTAGCAACCGCCCTTATAGCGTGCTAAAAACCTTACTGAATAATTGTAATTGTTTGAGTTTCGCTATCCCAGATAACATCTGCGCCCAAAGCTTCCATGATAAAACGTAATGGTACAAATGTACGGCCATATACAATTACAGGCGTACCCATCCCATCAGGAAGAGGCATATCTACAGTCAATGTAAACAATTCTCCATTTGCCAATAATTGTACTGTACGGGTTTCTTCTATCCAGTCAATTGTTGTATCCATAGCACTAAAGCTCTCAATAATAAAGCGTAAAGGCACCATGGTACGATCATCTGCAATAAAAGGTGCGGTTTCGAGGAAACCTGTGGTTCCATCTTCACGAATATAACCGATGCTTCCAATAGTCATTTGCAGAGTGGCAACAGCATTTGCTTGCGGTGGCGTAATTGCGCCTGCTCCACCCGGAATATCTACCGTTGAGGATATGATAAAAAGTCCATCTACTCTGCCGGTGACAATTGTTACAATGCTAAGCTCTGAATTATACATAGCTTGTATTGGCATCAATCTGTAATAATTTTCATCCAAAAACCACACTTCTACGGGGAATGAGCCGTCAAAGTAAACTGTTACAATAATTTCGCCCTCAAGCAGATTAATTAATCGCCCACCTGAAATCAAATATATCCGTAGCATTACACTCAATTCTGACGTAGGCTCGAAGTTGATGAAAATTGTAACTTCATCCGCTATAGCTTGTTGGTTTAAAGAGTGTAAGGCATGTGTATCAAGCGTAATTATAGCTTGAGGCAGAAGTATTTCTAACCCAAATCCCGTAGCCGTTATGAATCGTAAGGCTTCTCTAGGTAGAGTTGCAGCAGTTACATTGGTTAGGCTTGTTAAGTCAAAAGATACAATGCCATCTAAGTCTGTGCCGGTAAGTTCGCGAACTGTAGAAAAAGGCAACTGCAAAGTGGCTTGGTTTTGCAAAACTGTTACTTGTACAGTCACTTGACCATCGTTAGCAGGGATTTCAAGCTGTACTTCAGCTTGGCTACCTTGATCATCCCGGTCAGCTTGGTTTCCGGCTGTTGCTTGCCCGGGTCTGCGAATATTACCAGTACGTGCTGCCCTGGAATGTCTAACAGCATGGCCGTGTGTAACCCCCGGAGAATGAGGAGGTGCAGGGAAAGATATTGTAGGTGGCTGTATCGGAGGTTGCACATTTCCACTTCCATCGTTATTATTATCCTCGTTTTCGATAGGCTCCCATTGAGCATACAGCGTACGAGTTGCAGGCGCAGTAACCGGAGTAGTTGCTAAAACCGGTGTGCCGCCTGTTGATGCAGTAAACCAACCTGTAAAATCATAATCTGTCCCGGTAGGAAGGTTTGCAGCTTGATAAAGTGTAGCATAAGTGTTTCCTGTGATAGCCAGTGTTACTTGACGAGTGGCTGTGCCATCAGCAAAAGTACCACCGTTAGCATTTAAGGTTACAACTTGCTCTGTAGGCGCAAGAACTTCGTCCAGCCATACAGCACTAAAAGTTGTTGGTGCATTAATCACAACAGCCACCGGATCTACCAGATCCTCATCTGTGATAATATCACTTTCGGCGATCACTCCCGGTGTCCAGCCAAGGAACACGTAGCCTTCCAACTCCGGGTCTGCCGGGACATCTCCTAAAGCAAGAGTTTCGCCTTCAAGTACATCTACAGTAATATCCGCTGTGTTTCCGTTAATATTACCGCCACGAAGTACAAAGGTTACAGTGTGTTCTATATCTTCGCCGAGAAGTGCCAAGACTGTAATAACAAATTCCCGTGAAAGTGTTACATTCGGATTAGTGGGATGTGCAAAAGTTGCAATAAGTGTCACTTGGACATCTCCCACAGAGCTATCAGGTCTGGTGACAGTACCTGTTATGGGGCAAGCAATATCAGGGTGGCTTGATGTCCATGTTACATTGAGCATTACTTCTAACCGCTCAAATGTATCAGGAAGAGTCACATTACCTGTTACAGAACTTGCATTGTCTCCGGGAATGAACCCTATCAAATCATTTGCTGCATCCTTTGCGGCTGCCACTATAACAAGCGGCGGAAGGTTAGGTATATCGGGCACAATAGGTACAATTGTAGGAATTGCGCCTTGGCCTTCGTCATAAATGCGGACACTTTGGGTTATCCCTGTAATGTCGCCTGTTTGCTGCGCACCGGGATAAACACCATTGTTTATTACCATACTTATTGGAACAGGCCAGTTTACAGGAAATTCAAATACCCAAGCTTCAACATTAGGATCCCAAGTAAATTCATTATTTGTGCCGGGCCATGGAGGTTCAGCGATATTGCCACCTGCGCCCCAAGTCCAAGCCCTTGCTTCGGCCCAGCCGCGGTCAGTTACAAATTCAATTCTAATACGATCTGCAACACCGGGTTCACCTTTAACATATACAAAGGTTTGCGTGTCGGTTGTTACTCCATCCGTACCGGTTACAGTTAAAACAAATATATCGCCGGGTTCTGCGCCCGCGCCTATAGTAATTTGGTCTGCCCTGTTAAAGTCCGTAAACGGAACAACAGTGACACCATTTCGCCGTAAAGTAAATTGCTGAGAAGTAGTATTAAGCGCGATTAAAATGACGTCAATACCTGCCGGATCTACAAAAGTACTTGCGGAATCTCTATGGTCTGAGGTTCCCGGGAATGCAGAAACATCCGGACTAGTAGGAATTGGTCTAACTACAAGCCCTTGAATACGGCTACTTTCGCTTACCGGGAACCATCCCATTTGATCCCCTTCGCCATTGTGGAACATAACATAGGCAACATCAACATCTGATGGGAATGTAAAGACCCAAGATTCATACCATCTTGTCATTAGCGGGGCAGTGTACCAATCAGCAAAGAGATAATTGCCCGCTGAGTCTCTTGCCCATATTCTGGCTGTATCCCAGTCAGGTCTTACAAGTTCAATCCTTTTTCCATCTTCCTCAGAAGGAGCTACTTTTGTATAGGTGAAAGTCTGTGGAGTAATAGCCGCTCCATTGGCTGTTCCTGTTAAAGTGAGAGTAAATACATCACCGATTTCTGCCCCTGCCCCAATGATGATTTCTTGCAAGTTTTCAAAAGCAGTAGGAGGAACAGTTACAGTACCATTTACACTTACAGAGAAGAACTGAGTATCTGTGCGCAATGCAGTTAAAGTAACATTAACACCATCCACGTCAGTAAAATCAGATGTTTCCGGATATGCATGAACAACAGGCGGAAGATTTTCACCATCAAAAATAACAAGAACACTTCTGCCACTAATTGCCGGCCCGGTAATTCTTCCGTTTGCAACAGTGTACATTTGGCCTGTCACCTGACAAGTATATTCACCCGGTACCATTTGGGTTGGGAAATCTACATCTCGCGTTACTGTACCTGCATTTGCTAATACTACGCCTGTGAAAGCTCCGGCAGGGCCACGCTCAATCATAGCAACCGAGGCATGGGTAGAAGTGTATTCCGGTTGACCAATGTAGTAGTTTGCAAACCAGTTTATAGTAACAATTGCAGGATCTTGGAAGAATGAACTGTGCCCCCAAGCATTACTATAAGATCCGTCAGAATTTGGAATAAATACTTGCCCATTATTTACAAAACCGGAGCCTGGACGAGCAAAAAACAGAGGTGTAGTATCTGCACGGGCAGTAATAAGTGCCCAGCCAACTCTAATTTGAGCATCATTAAGACCTCTTGAAACACCTTCGTTTCCGTATTGGTCATGAGATTCTACCCAAGGAACCATTCTTGCGGCAGAACCTCCGGGAGTTCCGGGCACTTGGAAAGTATTTGAATCCCATCCATTATCACCGGTTACTAGGTTTTGTGTGGTACGTGTAATAGAGTTTGTACGAATGTGATTGCCAAAGTAATACGGCGTAACAAGCATACCGGGGATATCACGCAAATAAATATTTTGCCTGTATCCGGGGCCTAATACTTCGCCATATTGGAAAGGTGTTCTGCCAAGCGAGCTTATCATGGAATCAACAGATGTTGAAACGTAAGTCCAAAAATCACTTCCAATTGGATAAGGTTCGCCTGGGCTTTCGATATGAACCATAGCATCATAGCGGAATCCGCTTGCACCCGCTTCAATTTTTGTTCTTAGGAAATCAATATAAAGCGACTGGAAAACAGGGCTTCCCGTGTAAAAATCTATAAGACCTAAAAGCCTTGCCCGCGTAGTTTCCTGTCTATTGCCCCAGTTGGAGATATTATGATCCCATTGGGAGCCATCACCGGGGGTGGAATGGAAAAGTTCAGGGTGACGCAAATCCGGGTGGATCTCGTTCCACCAACTTGTTGTATGGTTTGGCACAGCATCGACAATAATATGAATACCGTTTTCTGCTGCTTCGCCGGCTAAAGCACGGAATTCCGCTTCGGTACCAAGCATGTTACCAATTTGGAAACGAGTGGGCTGGTAAAGCATCCACCAGGTACCTACATAGCGGTCAAAATAACCGGGAGTAGGAAGGCCGTCATTACCAATTTGCGGGAAGCGGAAAAGAGATTCCCCAATAGGCGAGGTTTGGATAGTATTAAAACCTGCTTGTGCGATTTCCGGAAGTTGTGCTCTAATTTCGTTAAAACTCATATTCCAGGCATGAAAAATATTTGCGCCTTGAGTTATTGGCGGCAAGCCATGTGGATTGCTAAAGTTAAGGACATTCACATTAGATTGATCAGTAATAAATGCAAATAAACCTTCCGCGCTTAACTCTACGCCTCCACCACCTGCACTGTTATCATTATAAGTTGCTCTTACCCTGACCGGCATACTGGTTGTAACAGAAGCATCTACTTGTATGGTTGCAACAGCAGGGTTAGGGAAGGTAATGCCTGAGGTAGGATATACAACAGACCATGTTAGCCCGGGAGGGTTGGTTGCCGTTGTACCATCGCTTCGGGTTACAAAGGCAGATGCCGAACCGGGATGCGCACCTGCTCCGTTTATAGAAATTACCGTAATAACGTTGATACCTGCCCCCGAACCCGGGTCTAATGAAGGAAGCGTATTGTAAATAGCCGCTTCAAAATAACGGTTTGCAGGGTTCATATTTCCGGTGACAATATAGCGAGTTGTATCTATGGGATTGCCGTTAACATCTGTATCCATAATGGCTGTAAGGTTTGGGGAAACTTGGTGTCCGCCGCCGCTTGCCCATTGCCCGGGGGAGCGAGTAGCAAACGTTACACTTTCGGTACCAAAGTATAAGCTGATTTCAGCCCTTCTTCTTTGGAAGCCATTGTATACATTATCTGGAGCAGTTATTACAGGTGCAGGGATAGCGGCATTAGGAGGAACACCTACTGCGCCTTGCCAAAAATAAAATTCCCAGCCATCGGCTGCCCATGGTGCTTGCTCATAGATGTAAAGTGTTAGGGTAATAGGTGTGGGTGGGTTAGCGAAAAATCTAACTGTGTGATCTGCGGTTAGGATGTTGCCGTTATCATCATAAGTAGCTCTAATAACTATGTCTGTGCTGTCTGCAACCCCCGTTGGCACAGAAAGCGTACCCAAATTTGGGCTAGAGAAATAAAGCCCTCCTACAGAAGGTGATACTACAGACCATGTAAGGCCGGGCGGGTTATCTTGTTCTGATTCATCTCCTCGCACAACTCGTGCAGAAAAAACATTATGAGCACCTATCCCATGAATTCGTGGAGGAGCAGTAATTACAATTCTGCCCATTAAATCATCGGGGTCGCTAAGGCGTTCAGGAGGTGTGCCGGTTCCACGTATTAAAATATGAGCTGTTGTATCTACGGGATTTCCTCCTCCATCAGTATCCATAACAAAGTTGTTAAAATTGCCTGTTTGGTATGTCCATCCTCCGGGAGAACGCAAAAGGAATCCGGGCATTTGTGTAGTACCGTATTCCAATTCAATAACTGCGCGTCTTACTTCAAACGGGCCGGCAGGATCAGGAAAATTACCTACAATAGTTGTTGCTACAGCTTGGTTGCCGGCAAGATAAGGAACCACTCCGGCACCCCACACCCAAAATTCCCAACCGCCGGGCTGAACGGGTGTCCGCTCGTATAAGTAAATTGTAAGGAGGATATTTGCTGCTGTAGGTATAGGTTGTACAAAAATAGGATTTTCAAACTCCGGCTCTTCAATGATTAGTTCTTCAAAGACTGGAGCTTCAATAATTGGAGCTTCAAACTCCGGCTCTTCGGTTTTCGGTTTTTCAAGTTCCGAAACTTCAGTCTCAGGTTCTTCAAGCTCAGGATATTCAACTTCCGGTGCTTCCGGTGTTAACTCTTCAGGGGTGTACTCTTCGGGTATGTACTCTTCAGGTATATACTCTTCAGGTACGTATTCCTCCGGAATTGTTTCTTCAGGTGCTGCTTCGTTTTCATCTTCAACTTCCGGGACTTGGGATGTCTCCGGTACATCAACTTCTTCCGGCTCACCGGGTACCATTACAACATATTCATCATTTGCTTCTTGAGCAAATGCAGTTGTGCTTGTACCGGCTACTGTGCCAAAGGCCATTACCAACGCAATTAACCATGCAAATGCGCGGCGTTTAATACTACTTTTTACCATTGACTCAACCTCTCTCTAAACATTACTTACAATTTTTTTTACAGATGATCAAGTTCACCTGTTCAAATATCCCCGGTAGTTAAAAAAATGATAGCATGGTATATTTAGAACGTCAACAAAGGTTTGCATATGATGGCAAATAAAAGAAAAATGTGATATAAGCTTATTTAAAGGGATTGTGGGTCTATTGTAAAGATATTTGCCATATGATATGATACATTAGTATACTTTACGTTTAATTTATTTGATTTAGATAGGAGATAATTAATATGGAGTTTTACGACAATCATCAAGTTGCAATAGAAGTAGATAATGATGGTGTTAACCGTTATGTAGCCAAGGTATTTGGATGGATGTTTTTAGGATTGATACTAACTGCGTTATCCACTTTTTTCATTGTTGTAGGTATACAATTTAGCACAGCTTTTGCACAAATGATCGCTTCGCTTAGCCAGCTAATCTTTGTAGTATTTATAGCACAAGTATTATTGGTAGGTTATATTTCTGTAAGGGTAGAAAAAATGAATCCATCTACCGCAGTTATTTTGTTTCTGCTATACGCTATCACAAATGGATTTACCGTTGGATTATTTGCACTTTTATATGCAGGCAGTGTCATAGTAACAGCTTTTGCTATTACAGCGGTAAGTTTTGGTGTAATGGCTGTTTATGGTCTTAAAACTAATCAAGATTTAACAAAGATGGGCAACCTTCTTAGAATGGGTTTGATTGGCCTTATTATTTTATCGGTGGTCAATATTTTTATGGGAAACAGCGCGCTTGACTTTCTTATATGCCTTGCAGGGCTTGTAATTTTCTTGGGGCTAACCGCTCATGATACAAAAAAAATCAAATCACATTATGCGCAAGTATCACTTTCAGGCGACGTGAGATTGGCTAATAATTTGGCCATCATTGGTGCATTAAGCTTATATCTGAACTTTATTAATCTGTTTATGTTTATTCTGCGCTTAATGACAGGCGGCAGGAGATAGGTTTAAAATTAAGCTTTAAGTTAAGGGTTGTTGTTAAAACCTCAAAAAGGTTAACAACAGCCTTTTTTCATACGCAAAAAGGCGTGCAGGGAGTCAACCCTATAGGTTGAAATCACCCACACGCCCAATTATCATAAAAATAAAACAATATGTAAAAGGACTCAAACAACAAGCATACCTATAAATCCATCTGTATAATAAACACAACCCTGCTTCCCGCCGCCTTTTCGCGCCTTTCTTGTATTACAAGCGGAAATAGAGTATAATGCCTATTGCTACAGCGATAGGTTTCCCTGTGTTTGTGTGTGGATGATGCTGAAAATCATCCCTGCAAGCGTCGGTTGGTGTATTTGAGGTACGCCTTCCGAACGCTGTAGCGAGCTACTTATGCTACAGCAAGCTAAACTTGTAAACGAATGGTACCATGAACTTGTATATTTTGCAAGTGCTGAAATCCGTCTAAATTTTAGGCGGATTTTTTTGATACAAGATATTTTATTTATAAAGAAATTTCGCATACATGATGAATCTCGTCTTTAATTTTTTTGTACTCAGGCATATTGTCCCCTTTTTTTGCGTTTGGAGGAACATCAATTATGCGCACTATTCTACCTGGGTAAGGTGAAAAAATTACAATTCTATTTGCTAAAAGAATAGCTTCCTCAATAATATGCGAAACAAAAACAATTGTCTTTTTGTTTTCACGCCAAAGATTGAGTATGCTTTTTTGAATCGACAACCTTGTTATCAAATCTAAGGCACTAAACGGCTCATCCATAAAAATAACTTCGGGGTTAGTGGCTAATGCTCTTGCAATAGAAACCCTTTGGCGCATACCACCGGACATTTCATAGGGAAAATGGTTTGCAAAATCAGTTAATCCTACCATATCAAGGTACTCACTTACAACAGTTTTTCTCTCGCTTTTGCTTAGTTTAAGCGATTCAAGCCCTAACTCAATATTTTTCCGTGCAGTTCGCCAAGGCAATAAATCATATCCTTGAAACACAGTTACCCGTTTGAGAGAGGGGGCATTAACAATAGAGCCACTAATTCTAATTTCGCCTGTTGTTGGTTTGTCGTAACCGGCCATCATGTTTAGTAATGTAGTCTTTCCACAACCGGAAGGGCCTAAAAAGCAAATAAATTCTCCTTTTTCTACAGACAAATTTATATTTTGTAACGCTAATATAGGAATTTTATCATGCAAGAATTGCTTGCTTACGCCTTCAATCTCTATAAACATACTTGCCCCCTAGCTAAAGTGTGTTCATTTCATTCTGAACACACCCTATTCACTTTGTATTCCCCAATGTCTGTTTATTCTAAACTCAAAGAACGATACTATTTTATCTAATATCAGCCCAAGAACCGCAATTACACAAATTGTTGACAGTAGCACTTGAGGCTGCATATTGTTTCGGGAATCCATAATGAGAAAGCCCAGCCCTGAACGAACCCCCATCATTTCTCCGGCAACAAGAAAAACCCATGCCGTACCCAAGCCTAAATGCATACCATTTGCTATATATGGAAAGATGGCCGGCAGTATAATTTTAAAAAACACTTGAGGTTGTTTTATTTCAAATGTCCGCGCAACCCGCAAATAAGTTTTATCAATTTTCTTTGACGCACTTATTGTGGATAGTAATACAGGATAAAACGCCGCTATGAATATTATCATTATGGCAGGCATGTCTCCTATTCCAAAAAGCAGAACAATAAAGGGCATCCATGCAACGGGGGCAATGGGTCTTAATAGTTGGGTTAATGGGTCAACCAGTTTGGATAAAAAGGCTATTTGGCCAACAATCAACCCAAGCGTTAGCCCTGCTGCCACAGCTAGTGAATAGCCTACAAAAAACCTGTAAAGGCTTATTTGCACATGAAGAAGTAATTCACCACTTTTAATCATATCCCCCAGCGTTTGAAAAACGTATAGTGGTGGTGGTAGTAATGCTTGGTTAAATCCTCCAAACATCACTACCAATTGCCAGAACATAAGTAGAATTAAAACAGCACCAAGAGCATATAAAATTTTAAATAACGCCTTAATTACTGTCTTTTTCATCACATCATTGCCTCCCGATACAACAATGGTTTAATACAAAATCGTCAAATTGCGGTGGTGATTGAGATAAACCTATCTCTATCTTAAAGCGGTATAATTCTCCATACTCCGCTTCTCTAATGTCAAGCTCTGCGAAAGAAATCCACTGAAGCGATAGTTCCAATGTTTCATCATCTACCATTAAATGCCGTGAGGCAATTTCCCTTACAGGGTCTGATATTGGGTTAATATTTTGTTCCAGAAAATCCCCTGCTTCGTGGTACATATGCATAAACTCCAGCACGATATCCTCATTGTCAGCTATAAAATCATACGAGAATATTAATGCACAACAAAGAGAATCTTCCCATATATCCTGTGACTCTGCAAAATTAGTACCTACCCCTAAAGTTACAGCTCTTGCACCAAAAGGTTCAGCAACAACATAGCCTGAAATACTACCACTAGTTAGTGCTGAAACCATTTCTGTAGGTGCTAACTGTATGACCGTAATATCATCAACTGTCATATCATTTTCCCAAAGCAACATATTTAACAAAAAGTTATGGGTAGACATAGGACTAGGAATAGCTACTGTCCGCCCACGAAGGTCTTGAACCGTTTCGATGTAATTGGCTACAGCAATAATGTTTCCGTCTCTATGACCCAGTGCCACTGCTCGCAAATCCACACCCGCTTCGTTTGAAGCCATTGCAAGCTGAATTAGAGCAGAAGCAGCATCTATATGCCCACTATTTAGTGCGTCCATTAAATCCGGCCACGAACTAAATCGTTCTAACTCTACACCAAATGAATCATCATCTGCCACCATGTCGTTTACAACAAATAATGTCATGGCATGGGTAATTGGCAAATAACCTATTCTGATTATTGGTCTACCATCGTTCACATTTGGCCCGCTTGAACAAGCAGTAAAAATAACCCCAACCAGAATGGCAAGCGGTATTAAGACTAAATATTTTTTCACAGCTAATTCACTCCATTTTTTTCATTTTTGAATTTTGATAGGTAATTAGAAATATTTCTAAACAGATATTAGCACGGCAAAATTTAGATGTCAAGAATAATTTAGAAATATTTCTAAATTCCTCGGAAACATAAAAAACCTGTTGCTTTCCGGATAAAACCAGATAGCAACAGGGTTTTAAAGCTGTAGTATGGACACGTCCTAATAAGAAGTCGTATGCAACTTCTAAGAAGTTAGGCTTCGATTAAAACATCTTGGCTTACTTTTTGAAATTGGGAAAACCAACGTACAGCATCTTCAAATATTGAAGTATTAAGCTCGTAATAAACAAAATTCTTTTGTTTTGATTCAATGACAAGTTCAGCTTTCTTCAATTGGGAAAGATGATAGGAAATAGTAGCCCCGGTCAAATTAAAGTGCCGTGTTATATCCCCTGCGGACATAGAGCCATTTTTTAAAAGCAATAAAATCTCACGCCTACTTGGATTGGAAAATTCTTTTAATGTATCGGGAAAACTCATGTGACTACCTCCCTGAATGGTTTTTCATGATTGTAGGTGACTTACTGTAGCTATTGTAATATAATTGCACCAACAAAACGGTTGCAAATGCAACTAAACCAGCAAAAGAGGAGAGTTTTTATGTTTCCGGTGGAATTGGCAGAAAAAAATATTTTGTTTCAAGGAATCCCCTTTGGCGACTTATTAAAAATGCTAAGCTGTCTATCTGCTAAAAGAATGGCCTACAAAAAAAATGATGTCATTCTTCTTACCGGTGACGTGGTAAACATTATAGGTTGGGTAATATCCGGCTGCGTTCGTGTTGTAAGAGAGGATATAGAAGGCGAAACGGGTATATTAGCGGAACTTCCCGCTCCCAATTTATTTTGTGAAGTATTCGCATGTGCAGAACTGGAACATAGTCCCATCTCAATTGTGGCATCTGAGGATTGCGATGTGCTTTTGATGGATTATAAAAGGATTGCTCAGCCATGTAATACTGCATGTCGCTATCATAATCAATTAATAATGAATTTGCTTCGTGCTGTTGCCCGAAAGAGTTTGTTGTTAAACCAAAAAGTAGAAATACTCTCTAAGCGTAGTATCCGCGAAAGAATACTATCTTTTTTAGATACCCACCGTGACAATAGAAAAAAAATTAACATACCTTATAATCGCGAAGAAATGGCAAGATATTTATGTATTGACCGTAGCGCATTATCTCGTGAGTTATGTAAAATGCGTGATGACAAACTAATAAAGTTTGACCGAAATACTTTTGAAATATTAGGAGAGTAAAGGAGTGATTAAAATGCAGGCGAAGATGACAGTGAATAAAGCGTTTACCATTAGTGAAACAGATCCGAGAATTTACGGCTCTTTCCTAGAGCATATGGGCAGGGCAGTTTATTCCGGCATTTATGAACCGGATCATAAAACCTCTGATTCAAAAGGTTTTCGGGAAGATGTAAAGGCTCTCGTTAGAGAACTTAAAACACCGCTAATTCGATATCCCGGAGGAAATTTTCTATCGGGATACAATTGGGAAGATGGCATAGGATCAGTAGAAGATCGCCCAAAAAGATTAGATCTTGCATGGAAAACAGTTGAAACCAACGAAGTAGGTTTGCATGAGTTTATCGGCTGGGCTAAAGAAGTTGGTGCGGAAGTAAATATGGCAGTAAACTTAGGGACAAGGGGAATAGATGCAGCAAGAAATCTTGTTGAATACTGCAATCATCCCGGCGGAACATATTGGAGTGATTTGCGTCGCCAACATGGAGCAGAATCCCCATTCAAAATAAAAACATGGTGCTTGGGCAATGAAATGGACGGATCCTGGCAAATAGGAAGCAAAACCGCAGACGAATACGGAAGACTGGCGGCGGAAACAGCAAAGGTTATGAAATGGGTAGACCCCGGCATTGAACTTGTGGTATGCGGCAGCTCGGGTAGTGGAATGCCAACATTTGCAACGTGGGAAGCAACTGTACTGGAACATACCTATGACTATGTAGATTATCTTTCGCTTCACAGTTATTATGGCAACAAAAAAAACGATTTGCAAAATTACCTGGCAATGTCTGTGGGCATGGATAGATTTATCAAAAGTGTCACTGCCATATGCGACTATATAAAAGCGAAAAAGCGTAGCGACAAAATACTTAACCTTTCGTTTGACGAGTGGAATATATGGTATCATTCAAATGAAAAAGACAGCAAAAACGAGCCATGGCAGCAATCGCCGCCAATTTTAGAAGATATTTATAATTTCGAGGATGCACTCTTGCTAGGGTGTTTATTAATCACCTTGCTAAAAAATAGCGATAGGGTAAAAATTGCTTGCTTAGCACAGCTTGTAAATGTTATCGCCCCAATTATGACAGAAAAAAATGGTGTGGCTTGGAGACAAACAACTTTTTATCCATTTATGCAAGCGGCAAATTATGGACACGGAACAGTATTGCGTCATAACTTGGATGTACCTACCTACGATTGTGCAGATTTCAAAACCGTGCCTTTTGTAGAATCCGTTTCAATCTATAACCCGGATAAAGACGAGATTATAATTTTCGCTGTAAACCGCTCTGCAAATGAAGGCGTGGATTTTACAGCAGAGCTTCAAGGATTCACACTTTCAAATGTTTTAGAGTTCACAGAAATAAGTGGGCATGATGTGAAGCAGGTTAACACAAAGGATACTTATCCTGTTGTGCCAAAGGAAACAGATGCCGTCAAAGTAGGCAAAAATCAACTTACTGCAAGCTTAAAGCCTCTTTCGTGGAATATGATTAGAGTAGGGCTAAATTGACCGGGAAAGGTAGTGCAAATATGTCAAATCAAGTATTTAATCCATATCTTCCATCATGGGAATACATTCCTGATGGCGAACCTTATGTCTTTGATGGTAGGGTTTATGTTTACGGATCCCATGATAAATTTAATGGTTATGTGTTCTGCATGAACGATTATGTTTGTTGGTCTGCACCTGTGGACGATTTGAGCAACTGGCAGTATGAGGGGGTTATTTACAAAAAAACTGATGACCCTCTTAATCCTTCCGGCAGCATGTGTCTTTATGCGCCGGATGTTACCGTTGGGCCGGATGGACGTTATTATTTGTACTACGTACCGGATAAGGTTTCGGTGGTGTCTGTTGCAGTATGTGACACCCCTGCCGGAAAGTACAAATTTTATGGATATGTTCATTATCAAGACGGGACACGATTAGGCGAACGCCCCGGGGATGAACCTCAATTTGACCCGGGTGTACTTACAGAGGGAGACAAAACCTATTTATATACAGGATTTTGCGGTCATGGTGACGAGTCAAGAAGTGGTGCTATGGGTATGGTACTTGGGGAAGATATGCTTACCATAATCGAAGAACCTGTAATTATAGTACCCGGAAACTGTTATGGCAAAGGTACAGACTACGAAGGACACGAATACTTTGAAGCAGCATCAATAAGGAAACATGGAGAGATGTACTATTTTGTTTATTCATCAACTCCAATGCATGAATTATGCTATGCCACAAGCAAGCATCCATTGAAGGATTTTAAGTATGGTGGCGTAATTGTAAGCAACTGTGATAAAAATATTTCAACCTACAAACCCGCTGATAAGCCAATGAATTTTGCAAACGCAAACAATCATGGCAGTATTATTGAGATAAACGGAAATTGGTATGTTTTCTACCATAGGCACACTAACGGCACATGGTTTTCCAGGCAGGATTGCATTGAACAAATAAAAATAGAGCCGGATGGAAGCATCAAGCAGGTGGAAATGACGTCCCAAGGCGCAAACGGCAAACCTCTTATTGGAAAGGGTGAATATCCGGCATATATTGCTTGTAATTTATTTTGCTTGGACGAAGGTACCACCATTCCTAAAATAACACAAGACGGTAAAGACGGCGATGAGGAAATAGGCTTTGTAACAAATATAACGGATTCAACCGGGGTTGGATTCAAATATTTTGAATGTAAAGACGTGACTAAAGTAAAAATCAAAACAAGAGGATACAATAGGGGCATATTTGAAGTAAAAACATCTTGGGATGGTAATGCACTGGGAAGTATTACTGTTGTATCTTCAAATATTTGGACAGAGTTTTCCGCAGATATAGCAATTCCTGATGGTATTCATTCGTTGTATTTTATATACAAAGGGTCAGGCACTGCTACGCTGGGTTCTTTTAGTTTGGAATGCAAGTTAAACTTGTAAATGAATGGTACAATGAACTTGTATATTTTGCAAATGCTGAAATTCGTCTACATTTTGTAATGTAGCAAGGATAGCCGACCTTCTCTTATTTTGACCGGTCGGTTTTTTCATTTAGATTACTTGGTGCAAATTTCATAGGCTATGTTATTTTTGTTAAAGGAAATTGAGAGTATTCTTCATTCCACTCTTTTACAGACATAATTTTAAAATTTTCTATAAGTTTTACTTTAATTTCAGGGAGTTTCTGTAGTTCAAAAGGGAGCCGCTTTTTGATTGATTGAAAATACTTCTTCCTTACAAATGAATCCATATGGGGAGATTCAAGAATCCATATAAAATATATAGGCTTCTTTTTTCCGCAAGCCATAAGGAAAAAGACTGTACCATAATATTTTTTTAAAATTTTCTGGTATAATTGTTCTCCTTTTTCTTGTTCATATTTAGGGAAAGTTCCTTCTTTTTCATAGCTCTTAAATTCAATCAAAATCATTGCATCTTCTGTCTCGGCAATCCAGTCAACATCACTTTGCATCCCGCCTATTGTCTTTGCATATTTGATTCCTAAATCCCCTATTGAATACAAAGCATTGGTCAAATCAATTTGATATTTACCGTTTTCTTCGGTATATATTCCACTCATTTTTAGTCCCCCATATTTCCGCTAATCACTTCATCCATCAATTTATCAAGAGATGATAGAATTACATTTTCATCAAGATCTTTAAAATTATCGCCTGTTTCCACTTTTACACCGTCATCTGTTTTATAAAGTGAGTGAAACTGCAAGCAATCATCTTCTTTGCGCCTTATTTCAAAATATTTAGCAAATGTATAATCATGCGTAGCCAAAAAAACTTGAACGCCTTGACGGGCTAAGCTAAATAGAATATCTACAATAACAGGAGTTAGTTTAGGGTTAAAATTAGCTTCCGGCTCATCCCATAGTAAGACAGTTCCTTCCTTTATGCTTTCGTTCATAATCAATTGCCATAGTAAGCCCAATTTTCGGAATCCTTCTGATTCCATATTAAATGGAATTTCCATATTGTTATGCTTTCTTACCCAAAATGTGCCATCATCTTTCATGAAAACTGTGCCATCAATGATGTTTTCTAGTATCGGAGCTATTTCTTTAGCAAGAACTGGAGGGTTGTTAGGTTTAAGAGCTTGTGCTTTTTTTATTATATCAATCAATGTATAGTCTATTGGGAAATCGTTGCTATAGGTGTCATAAATAAACCTCATTTTTGTCATAGATAACATTTCTTTAGCAGGGATGAAAATTGGTGTAGAAATTTTTGATACAGCGATAGTTAAGTCAAAATCTTCTTCTGTATCAATATCTTTAGGATGTATTCCAAAAAAATTATCCAATATAAAATTTATATCTTCTTGGCCTGTTGAATTTAAATTAAGCAAGTGATCTTTGTCTGGCAAGTTAGGGTTTAGCTCTAAATAAGCTTCTCCATTAAGCAAAGCGGCATAGAGTATCTTCATCAAATGCGTTTTCCCGGTTCCATTATCTCCAATAATAACGTTGACGCCGCTTCCGGCGTGAAGGGTTATATCATTAAAAACGGTAAAATTTTTCAACTCAAGATTTCTCATGGCCATTGATAACACCTCATTTTTTTCGTTATATAACTGAATCCAACCGATAACAAAATAAGACCGATTGAACGCCTTCCCACGCATATATTATACCATAGATTTCCTGAATTTTTTTTATCCGAAAAGCAAAATTCCTTTAAAATGCACAACTAACATTGCAAGGCTTAATTTTAAAAACAATTTTTGTTATACTACTGTTGCAATATTGTTAAAATTACAGTTAATAGTATGTTTGCTATCAGAGAGGAGTATTTTAATGTCTAATGTATCAATCACACCTGCTAATTGTTCCATCATCCGCTGCAACTCTTATGATTACGATTTAGTATATAACTCTTTAGCCGAAAGCATAAAAAATCTTGGAGGATTTGAACCATACATTGTTCCCGGAGAGCGAGTGCTTCTTAAAGCTAATCTTTTAATGAAAAAAAAGCCGGAGGAAGCTACTACAACCCATCCTATTTTTGTAAAAGCATTAGCAAACCTTCTAATAGAATATGGTGCCAAAGTTGTAATTGGCGATAGCCCCGGTGGCCCTTTTAACGCTAATTTAATGAATGGCGTATACAAAGCTACAGGCATGGCCGCTATTGCTGAGGAAACAGAAGCCATTCTTAACAATAATTACAACTCATTTCAGAAGGAAAATCCCAAAGGATTAATCATGAAGAAGCTAACTTTAACCGATATGATTAATGACGCAGATAAAGTTATATCAGTTGCCAAACTAAAAACACATGCAATGATGACCTATACAGGAGCAGTAAAAAACATGTTTGGAGTAGTACCGGGTATTGTAAAAGCAGAATATCATTTAAATATCCCTAACTACGAGCAATTTTCTGATATGCTTATTGATATATGCTTGTGCGCCGAACCCGTTCTATCCTTTATAGATGGAATAGTTGGCATGGAAGGCCATGGGCCGTCAGCAGGAACCCCCGTTAATATTAATGCGGTTATGGCATCTAATAGCCCTTATCATATTGACCAAGCAGCTTGTCATATAATCGGCCTTGCTGTCAAGGATGTTCCAATGCTTAAAAGAATGCAAGAGCGTGAAATCATCAGCGAGTTATCAGATATTAATTTTACCGGGGAATCAATTGAAAAATTTATTATGCCTTCTTTTGAGATAATTAGTGGTAAATCTTCTATGACGGTACATGATTCAAACTTACCTGTATTTGTTAAAAATTTTATTGGAAAACATATGCAAACTCGTCCTCAAGTAAATAATGCAGACTGCACAGGTTGTGCAATTTGCCAAGAAGCTTGCCCCGCTAAAATCGTTGAAATGTCTGCTGATCATAAAGCCATAATTGATTATCCTAAGTGTATCCGCTGTTATTGCTGTCAAGAATTATGTCCGCAAAAAGCTATAAAAATGTATAAACCTCGGATGGTGAAAATGTTAAAATTATGAGCGAATTTTTAGAGATAATAAAGAATATCGACCAAAAACATGGTAAGGATATTTTAAACAATGCCCAGCAATCTCATGCTATCCTTTTGGATTTAGCTAAAAATCATGTTAAAGAACGGTTACTTGCCCGGCATTTTGTAGAAACCGGAGGATATCTCCTCTTAAAAAATGCCGGAAGAGACTATACTATAGTCAAGGATAGGATAATCCAACAGCTAATAGATCAATTTAGTATAGAAGCCTCTGCCGCTGCCTGGATCACTAATATTTTTGCAATAGTTTTAGGCTATGAAAAAGAATCCGCTGATAACTTGGCTCTAAAAACTGAATCAACTACTACACCAGGGACAGTTAAAACAGCTAATCCCTTGGCTTTTGCAAATTCCCTTGTTGTTGCTATCGGGATGAGACATACTGTTGCTGTACTAAAGGATGGTACAGTTATAGCTAACGGAAACAATGATTTCCTTCAATGTGATGTAGTAAGCTGGGAGCAAATAAAAGCTATAGTTACTGGAGATGCTCATACTATCGGCCTTATGGCAGATGGAAGAGTGGTAGCCACCGGTCGCAATAATCACGATCAATGCGATGTAGGCCACTTGGAAGATATAGCAGGCATATACGCCCATGCAGATGATACAATCTGCATTAGGCAAGATGGCACTGTTGTAACTTGTGGCAAATCTAATTTCAATTTATCGCATTTTGAACAGATACATTCAATTACTCGGCATCCTGATGGGGTATATGGTCTCCGTAAGGATGGCCTGGTAATGATGTCCTCTGTAGGCTGGGAAGAAGAAAGCTGGGTTAATTCTCTTACGGATGTTGTTCAAATAATTTCTACTTTCGTGGACGGAAGCTTGGTTCTTAAAAAGGATGGTAGAGTTTATAAAATGGGAGAGTCGGACAGTTACTTTGCGCAATTGCGAGATATTATATCTATTGTAGATTTAACAGACAGCTTTGCGGTTTTGCGTAAAGATGGCAAAGTTCGTATATTGCCATATGACAGAACTACCCCCAGAAAAAAATCAATGTCCGACGATTGGCACGATATCACAGCTATTTTTGGAAAATACAAGCGTTTAATTGGCCTTACAGATGAAGGACATCTATTAGCCACTTGTACAGATCCAACCTGGTTAAAGCGCAATGGAAGTTTAGACTATTTAGCGGATTGGTATCCGGTGGGTAGCTAGATGGATAAACGGATAGCTAATATATTAATCGAAATTAGAGATCAATTTGGCGATATGGTCTTTTATAATCTCCAAAAAACCAAAAATTTAATGCACGACTTAGCCCCCGGTATGCATAGAGAACGCATCCATGTAGGGCAATTTTTAGAAATTAATGGATACTTCCAGTTGAAATATGCCGGACACTCCTTTCCTATTATCCGTACAAGACTGATACAAACTTACGCAAGTACCTATGCTGTTAATGAAAAGGTAGCAGAATGGGTATTGGATGTCTTTGCTGAACTTTTGGGTTATGCAGATTTCAAAAATATGGACGAAATGCTTCAGCAAGATTTAGAATTTTTGCCGCCGGAAGTCTCGGAACCTGACGAATTGTCACCCATATTAAATGATAATCCCCCACAAAAAGAGATACAGCCGGACAGTCCAACTCCTGAGATTATTTCCCAGGCAAGGATTGTACAGGGAATATCCATTGCTGACCTTAAAAAGAGAATATCAGCAGATATGCACTCAGTATGCGTTTTACCTGATGGCAAAGTTGCAGCAATCGGCCCTAATGAAGATGGTCAGTGCAATATAAGCAAGTGGAAAGATATTATTGCAATCTCTGCCGGGCCATTTTTTACAGTGGGACTTCAAAAAAATGGGCGTGTTGTTGCATGTGGGCGTAACGAATACGGGCAATGTAATGTTACAGGCTGGCGAGATATCGTTGCTATCTCTACCGGGGCAAGACATACAGTTGGGTTAAAAGCTAATGGTACGGTAGTAGCTACAGGTCAAAATCGAAACGGCGAATGCAATATTGAAGGTTGGCGTAATATTATCCATATAAGCGCAGGCTATTTATGTACATTCGGCATCAAAAAAGATTATAGAGTCTTGGCAAAAGGAAATTTGAAAAGTGCTAACCTTTCAGTTGGGCATCTGTCAAATGTAATTGATATCGCTAATCCTTATCCTTACCGATCCTTGGCATTAAAGCAAAATGGGAAATTAATTCAGATAGGCCAAGAAGATACATTGCAAAAAAGCATTGATAAATGGCGCAACATAAAACAAATATCTGCCGGGCCTGATTATTTTGCAGGGTTATTTAAAAACGGCACAGTGCGGGTATTGGCATATTATTGGAGATCAAGCGGGATAGAATGCAGCCCGCATGATTGGCAAGATATATCTGCTATAGCCGCAGGCCGCTTTCATTTAATGGGGGTAAAAAAGGATGGCAGTGTTGTAGCCGCTATGATGCATCCCAGCATGGAAATGGACAAGGGACAATGTAGGGTTCAGAATTGGAGGTTAATATGAGTTCAGCAACAAAAAAAACGCACCCGGAAAAAGGCAAATATTATACTTACGCAGATTATGAAACATGGGACGATGACTTTAGATGTGAGTTAATTGACGGAGTTATTTATGATATGGCTTCACCATCACGAGCACATCAAGAGGTTAGTGCAGCTCTCCTAACTGAACTTCACATCTTTTTACGTGGGAAAAAATGCAAGGTGTTTCATGCGCCTTTTGATGTGCGCCTTAACGCTGCAACTAAAGATGATATTGTTGTACAACCCGATATTTTAGTGATATGTGATGAAAAAAAGATAGAAAATGGCAAGCACTGCATTGGCGCGCCAGATTTTGTTGTTGAAATTTTATCGCCATCTACTTCCCGCAAAGATAAAATTATCAAAAGTCGACGTTATTTCGATGCCGGAGTAAAAGAATATTGGCTAATTGACCCTGAAGATCGTACTGTTACAACTCTAAAACGCTCTGAAAATTGCTTTACCTACTTATCATATGGTGATGACGCACAA
>WQVX01000045.1 GCA_009785615.1 Defluviitaleaceae bacterium
ATGAAAAAAATATTTGTATTATTTTTAAGCTTGATTTTATGTTTACCTATGAGTTTTACACCTGTATATGCAGAAGAAGCAAGCCATGATTTTTACGATGATTTGACCAGCTACGATGACTTAGACCATTTCAAGTAATGCAACCACTTCATCCATCCCATTCATCACCTCCATGGGATCTTGATTTTTGCTCTTGGCTAAGAGCACCCATAATACCTGAAGGTTTTGAATACAACTTGCATGAGTAAATGGTGTTATTTTAGTTAGTTACTATTATTATGTAATTTTTGAGTAAAAATATACCAATAGGGCACTTTACAGATATAGATTTGCTTATGCAAAGAGCATCTGCGACTGATAATATATGGATGGAATTCTTGCTTATTAACCAATGGGGAGGTGATTTTCAATTTTGGCATAGCACACTCCATAGACATGTATGGTATAGAATGAGATTTTTAAAAAATTTCTTTATTTCTCTTTTAAAAACGCCGCCTACATCAGGCGGCGTCTTATGTTTTAGTATAAAACCACGTCTCCAACCGGTAACAAAATGAGACCGGTTGACTCTAAAATTTTAATAACCCGGCTATATCAACCGGCAGACCGCTTGCAATAGATTTATTAGCCGCTATCCCTGTTAATATGGACATAGCACCATCTACATGACTTGCTGCTCTGTTATAAGGATCATGATCAGGCTTTCCAAAAATATCATTTAATAAAACAGGATCACCACCGCCATGTCCTCCCTCTTTTTTGATTATATCTACCTTATAAGGTTCGCCAAACATAGGATAAACCCATAAAGATTCTTTTTCTGTTTCTCCATAATGTGTCAGATCACTTTCGCCACTGACATAAGATTTTTCCATTAGTTTAAGCTCTATGCGCCCTTTGGAACCATTAAAAACAACATTAAAACCTTCCCAGGGCATATATGTGTTTAAGGAATATGTCAAAATAGCTCCCTGGTTATAACGGACGATAACGCCCATTACATCCTCAATAGCTACATCATCAGAAAAAACAGACCTATCACGGATATAACCGCTATCCTCTTCTGCATCAAGATACATAGATTTCATATCTTCATCCGCAGACAGGTCGATAGCAAAATGGTCGTTTTTAGCAATTGGATTTTCGTGGGCACGGGAATAAAATTCTGTTACGCCGCGTGTTTCCGCATTCTTCATTCCATAAAATCTTAAATCTCCCATAGCGTAAACCCGTTTAGGAGAATCTCCAAGCCAAAAATTAACAAGGTCAAAATGATGAGTGGATTTGTGAACCAGAAGCCCACCACTATTATATTTATTTCTATGCCAGCGACGATAATAGTCTGCGCCATGCTTAGTATCCAAAAGCCATTCAAAATGAACAGAAAACACATCGCCTATGGCATCATTCACTATCAATTCCCTGATCTTTGTATTATGAGGAGCATAACGATAGTTAAAGGTAACTCGCAAATCTTTTCCATATTTCTTCTGAGCATCAATTATATTTTGCGCCTTTTCTTCATCAATCGTCATAGGCTTTTCAGTAATAACATCACAGCCCAGCTCCATAGCTTTTATAATATAATGATCATGTGTACGATCCACGGTTGTTACAATTACGCAATCCGGCTTTATCTCTTCTATCATTTTTTCAAATTCTGTATGCTTATAAGTAGGCACTGCATTTGATCCCAGGCTCTCAAGTATTCTATTTGCATAGTTCATTCTTGTGGGCGAAAGGTCACAAAATGCTACTAGCTCACTGGTTTCTTTGTAAGTAGTAACAACCGATTCATAGAAAAACCTGGCTCTACTACCACATCCTATCAACACATATTTTCTTTTAGCCATTTCTTAACTCCATTCTTTCTATTGATTTTCGCGAAATAATACGTTAGTCGTTAAGCAAGCTTTCTTGCACATTCGACGAACGTCGCGAGTGAACAGGTTTAAAAATGTCATTAATTTATGGCTGTTTTCCAATATATGCTAATATGCCACCATCTACGTATAAAATATGTCCATTTACAAAATTAGAAGCCTCTGATGCCAAAAATACAACAGGCCCTTGCAAATCTTCCGGAGTTCCCCAGCGCGATGCCGGTGTTTTAGCTATAATAAATTGATCAAAAGGATGTCTGCTGCCATCGGGTTGTTTTTCTCGCAATGGTGCTGTTTGTGGCGTTGCAATATATCCGGGGCCAATACCATTACATTGGATGTTAGCTTCACCAAATTCTGAGCATATGTTTTTGGTTAACATTTTAAGGCCGCCTTTGGCTGCTGCGTAAGCTGAAACAGTTTCCCTGCCAAGTTCGCTCATCATAGAACAGAGATTAATTATCTTGCCGTGGCCTTTTTCAAGCATTCCGGGAATAACCGCTTTGGACATAATAAATGGCCCGTTTAAATCAATATCAATAACTTGTCTAAAATCTTCAGCAGACATTTCCAACATAGGAATACGTTTTATAATGCCGGCATTATTCACTAAGATGTCAATGATACCCACTTCACTACGTATTTGTTTAACTGTTTCGTTAACAGCTACTTCATCAGTAACATCAAAAACATAGCCATGTGCATTTATGCCAATTTCTTTATATTTTTGTAATGCTTCGTCTACTTTTTCCTGATGCATGTCGTTAAAAACAATAGTTGCTCCGGCGGCACCTAATGCCTCTGCCATGCCAAAACCAATACCATAAACTCCGCCTGTAACTAAGGCAACTTTTCCATCCAGCCTAAATGATTTCATATCAAATCCCATTGTTGTGATCCTCCATATTTTAAATTTATTTGTAAAAATTCTCTATGCTACTTTTATCTTCTTGGTAACTATCCGGATTTACACCTTCTCTTAGTAATCTCATATCCGGCTTATGTTTTATAAGCCAACTAAAAATAAAGTCATAGTCTATAACTCCGGCTCCTATATTTCGCCAAGCTTTTTGATTATCCTCAATTACGATATCTTTGATATGCATAGCCACAATGTCATTGCCTAATAAATCAAAGGTTTCGCTAAAAATTTCCCTTTGTTGTTCAATTGTCCTTGGCAACACTAAATTAACGGGATCAAAAATTACTTTCAACTTCTTAGAATTAACTTCATCCAGCAATCTTCCGGTTAATTCAGGAGTGTTTAATGTGTGCTCTGCTACAGGCTCTATTCCTACAATTACATCTTCTTTTTCAGCTACTTCTACCATACGCAGTACACTATCTTTTAGCAGTTGAAAGATCTTTTCTCTTTCAGAATGAGGAGTATCAATATCCAAATGAGTAGTTTCTGTTCCAACAATAGATACTTCTAGCCTTTTTGCATTAGCTAAACCTTTTTTGAAAAATTCTACCTGCTCCAAACGTTCATCTTTATCTCGCAAAGATGGTTCCACATAGCAACCCAAAACAGTAATTTCTATATTTTCCTTGCTGAAAATTGATTTTATTTTTTCTAAATGTTCATCTGTAATTTGGTTAAAATGTTCGATACCTTCTATGGCTTTAGTTGGAGCTAATTGAACACACTCAAAACCTGCTTGACCAATAATTTCTGCCAGTTGATTTATGCTTTTTCTTCCAAAATCATGCGCCCTGACCCCAACTTTCACGATTTTTTCGCCTCGCTTCTATAAATTTCTGCATATGAAAATAAAAATGGTGCTACTCCCTTTGCATCATTCTCTACTCTTGGCTCAGATATATAATATTCAAAAGTACCGTCACGAGGCTGATAATCACCTTTCCCGGGCATTCCGCCAAGTCCGGCTACCAAACAAATATCTTTTAAAACAAATTGACCTTCTCCAATTACTAATTTGTGCTTTACTACTGATTCAAAAATTTCTTTGCCGGCATCAAAATAATTAGGTGGCAAATATCCTAACCTGGCACCCTTCATTAAAGAGTAAGCTATAGCACAAGTTCCACTTGTTTCTAAGTAGTTTCCTTTACGATCTCCGGCATTTGTCACTTGATAAAACATTTTTGTATCTTTATCAAGCACTTTCAGCATTCCATCCAAAACTTCTTTTAAATATCCTTGCAGGAGGTTTTGTTCATGGGAAAATTGATCATCTAACTTTTCTAATGTATCTACTAAAGCCATGGCATACCAGCCAATAGAACGTGTCCAAAAATTTTTACTAAGTCCTGTTTCTTTGTCTGCCCAAAACATTTCCATAGACTCATCGAAACCATGATAATACAAGCCACTTTCATTATCTCTCATTATTTCATAAACATTCTTAAACTGATTTATAGTATCTTCATAATTTTTTTTGTCATTAAAAAGCATTTCATATTCCAAATAAAACGGTTGAACCATGTATAATCCATCTAGCCAAATTTGATGAGGATATATTTTTTTGTGCCAAAAATTCCCTAAACTTATGCGTGGATGATTGCTAAGTTGGGAATACAAAAGTTTTATAGCTTTTTCATATTTTTCTTCGTTACATACTTTAAATAAATCATAAAGAACTTTACCCATGTTGATGTTATCACAATTGTAATCTTCCACATGATAACCCAAAATGTTACCTTCTTGATCAACATAAAAGTCTATGTAGTTTTTAGCAAAATCAAAATATTTCTTATCTCCTGTTGCATAATATAAATCCAGCACTGCTTTGATCATGCAACCATCTATATAATTCCATGCAGGTTTTTTGCCCTCTAAAACTTGCTCAATATTCCACGCAGGAGCCGCTGGTGTAGATGTTTCCAGCAAATGATCTACAAATTTGATTATATCGTTCAATTTATACCCATCCTTCAAATAATAAATTTTTTAAAGCAATCAAACATTATATCACTTTTGTTTCACATGCTTCGTCATGCTTACCTTCACGCCCAAACAACACAGGAATACACATTAAATAACAAGTCATTGCTTTAGCTAAAATCTCTCTTTGTAAAACAATACTTACAGTTAATGGCCGTTGAGCGTTAGTAGATACAATTTTTAGTCCAAAAAAAGCTTTTCCTATTGTTTGATGAGTTTGTAAAAACAAATATTGGATAGCAAAGTTTAAAGTAATTATTAAAACTAATGATACCCCTGCAAGAAAAGGACTTAGTTCTCCTTCGATTCCTGCCCAATTTAAAAAGAAAGGCAGTATAAACATGAAAAACATTACAATTATGAAGAAAAATAGAACGATATCTATAATGTTGGCAATTATTCGCTTAATGATTATCATGTTTATCCGCCTTTCAAATTAATTATTCCTTGCCTCCGGAAGCAATTGCGCCTTCAACAAAGAATCTACTACATGTGAAGAATATAGCCAAAGTAGGAATAAGAGCCATAAAAGCAGCCGCAAAGATTCGTCCATAATGGGTTACATCATATTCCTGTATTAAACCTCTTAAAGCCAAAGCCAATACACGCCTATCCGGAGAATTCAAATAGATCAGTGGGCCTAAGAAGTCATTCATACCCCACATAAAGGTTAAGAGTCCTACAGTAATAATGATAGGTCTTAACACAGGTACCAGAATAAATATTAAAGTACGCAATGGGCCACAACCATCAATATTTGCCGCCTCATCTAATTCCCGTGGGATAGTTCTCATAAACTGGATAATCATAAATACAAAAAAAGAATTGACCGCAAAAAATTCTTGGATATACAAAGCAGCAAAAGTATCAAGAAGGCCAATATCTCTGTATAACATAAATATGGGTATCCTAAAGGCTAACTCCGGCATAAGCAATGTTGTAATAACTGTAAAAAATATTATTTTTTTGCCCGGGAAGCTAAACCTTGCTATGGCAAAAGCTGCTAAAGTACTAGACACAACTGTACCTATAACTCGTGGAATCAAAAAGCGCAATGTGTTCATATAGTAAAATGCCATAGTATTACTAGGTGAAAGTTGCCATGCAGCAGGATAAAACTCTGTAGTTGCTCTACCAGGTGGTGGAAAGATAGAAAGATTGCCAAATATATCGGGATTAAATTTAAAGGATGAGCCAACCATCCATAATAAAGGATAGGCTAAAAGAAAACCTACTGCTATTAAAATAGCATAACGCAATCCTGCGTTTATTTGTGTTTTAGTTATCATGTACTCATCCCCCCTTTAATCACTGTAGTGTACCCATTTTTTTGAAGAAACAAACAATATAACGGTTAAGATACCAATAACAGCTAACAACAACCACGTCATTGCAGATGCAAACCCAAATTGTAATCTTACAAATGCAAATTCGTAAATTAAAATATTTAGAAAATCTGTTGCTCTATTAGGGCCACGCCTAGTAACCAAGAAAGCAGCATTAAATTCTTGGAAATGTCGCAAAAGAACATTGATAGTATTAAACAACACTACCGGAGTGATAATTGGCAAAGTAATGGAAAATAATTGTCTAATTTTTCTTGCTCCATCAATGGATGCCGCTTCATATAAAGATGGGGATACATTTTGCAATGAAGCCAAAAATATCAACATTACACTACCAAATTGCCAAGCTGACAAAAATATCAATACAAAAGGTGCAAATGTTTCTGACTGAATCCAAGGTATAGGGTCAATGCCAAAGACACCAAGTACAGCGTTAACAGGCCCATTGCCACCAAATACCTGAGCCCAAACCAGGGCTACAGCCACGTTCCCCCCTAAAATGGAGGGAACGTAATAAGCCGTTCTAAAAAGGTTTACACCTTTTAGTTTAAAATTCAGGATATAAGCAATGAAGAAAGCCGCCACTAAAACCATAGGTGTACCAATCAGCACATACCTCAAGGTAGCTTCTACAGAATCCCAAAAATGAGGGAAGTCAAACAAAAGCCGCCTATAGTTATCTAAGCCTACAAATCTACTGGTACGCAAAATAGGCTGAAAGTCAAAAAGACTATAGTAAAACGATGAAATTATAGGATAAACCCTAAACAGACCTATTCCAATAAACCAGGGGATTAAAAGTAAATAAGGCGCAATGGGTATCTTTCTCTTTTTACTCATGGATTACCTCAGTTCATTGCATTAAGTTCTGATTGTTGATCATTTACCCAGCGTTCCGCTGCTTGCCTTGCATTAATAGAACGAGTTCTGAAAGCTTCTATAGCAGCAAAACGTTGTGGACGCAAGTTAGGATCTTCAAACAACGGGCACATTTCTCCAAAGTTAGAAACCAAAAGGTTATGTCCTTCAAGTTGTAAACCATGAGTGTTTCCAAGGCGGATAGAAATTGCGCTTGCTGTGTTTGACAATGGAATGCCAAATTCGTTACCAAGTGCTACCAATGCATCTTCATCAGTATACAAGAAGTTAAGTAAGTAAGCTGCAACTTCAGGATGGCTGGAATTTTGAGAAACAACATGAACTAAAGAAGGTCTTTGCATAGCCGCTTGGCTACCACCCGGAGTCATAGCCGGGAAAAGAGCTACGCCCAAGTTATCCAAGTCACCTTCTAAAAAGTGATTACCTGCCAAGAAGATATTACCTACCCATTCAAAAGCAGCACCGGAGCGGCCTTCCATCCAAACAGGATTTGTTTGGTTATGAGGATACTCTTGTTGTTCCCATGTAGGGATAGTGCCGGTTTCGATCATTTGCTCGAAGATGCTAAATACTGCTTCTACTTCGTCTACTGTGTGAAGCATTTGTCCGTTAGCTTGCAAGTTTCTTCCTGTTTCATTGTAAAGCATGGTAAGCATAACGATGTCTAAAGATTCCGGGCCTAATGGGAAGAATGCATATGTGTTATCTCCTGCATCAATTGTTGCATTGCCTTCTGCTACAAGTGCGCCTAAACGCATTAAATCTTCAAAGTTATCCGGGAAAGTAGCAAAACCATGTTCTTGAAGCATAAGACGATTGTAAATGATTACGCGCCCTGTTACACCATGAGGTACGCCGGCAAGTTGACCATCTACTGTAGTTGTAAAATCACGCAACTCTTGTGTCCATTCGTTAAGATTAACGATATGGCTCATAGTGTTAAGGTCAAGGAAAACATTTTGTCCGCCACCTAATGCATGTACCCAAGCATAGTTTACTTGAATAAGGTCTGGTTCTACCTGTCCGGCCAACTGAATAACTAAGTTATCCAAATATCCGCCGAAAGCACCATAGATAGGCTCAACAGTAATATGCGGATATCTATCCATAAAGATATCCAATGCAGCTTTTACAGCATTGTGACGAGAATCTCCACCCCACCAAGCAAAGCTAATAGTTGCCGGCTCACCATTATTAAGCAAAGCATCCGCAGGTGCTGCTGCATCTGCCGGTGGTTGTGCCGGTGTCGGTGTAGCTGCCGGTGGTTGTGCTGCCGGTGGTTGTGCAGTTGTGGCAGGCCCACCACATGCAGTAACAACCATAGCAGTCACTAAAAGTCCTATCAATGTTGCAAATTTTTTCATTTTTTTCCTCCTTATATTGTATATACGCCAATATTTTTTTGGCGTTATAGAGTAACCCCATCTTTAAATATTGCAATTTCCCTGTAGCCATTTAGTTCATTTTGCGTTTCTTCACCTTCAGCTACTTTTACAATATAATCAAAAAAATGTAGGTTTACTTCCTTGGGATCAGCGTCTTGCACCAATACCCCGGCATCAAAATCTATCCAATGGGGCTTGTTTTTTGCCAGAGCTGTATTACTTGAAATTTTTACGGTGGGCACCGGGCCGCCCAATGGTGTTCCTCTTCCGGTAGTAAATAAAACCAAATGTGCCCCGGATACAGCCAAATTAGTTACAGCTACGATATCATTACCGGGGCCTTGCAATAAATTTAATCCCGGACATTTGACTGTTTCACCATAATTTAACACATCTATTACAGGGCTTATGCCCCCTTTTTGTGTGCAACCTAAAGACTTATCTTCTAAAGTGCTAATACCTCCCTCTTTATTGCCGGGAGAAGGGTTTTCATAAATAGCTTGTTTATGCCTAATAAAATAATCTTTAAAATCATTTATTAGACTTACAGATTTTTTAAAAACATCTTCGTTTATACAACGATTCATTAATAAGGTTTCTGCCCCAAACATTTCCGGTACTTCTGTTAAAAGACAGCTACCACCATTATCAATAATGCTATCTGACAAATTTCCTACAAGTGCATTTGCTGTAATACCTGATAATCCATCAGAACCGCCGCACTTTAGCCCAATTACAAGTTCACCTGTAGATATAGGCTCCCTTTTAAAGGTTTTAGCATATTTCACCAGTTCATCAACTAAATGAAGTCCGGCCTCTATGTCATCTTTAACATCTTGCGCATTCAAAAATTTAACACGATTATCGTCCCATGATTTTAACACTGTTTTAAATTCATCTATATGGTTATTTTCACAACCTAATCCAAGAACCAATACACCTGCTGCGTTGGGATGGTCAACCAATCCTTTAAGAACATTTTGAGTATAGGTGTGATCATCCCCTAACTGAGAACAACCATATGGATGAACAAAAGTGAATACACCATCAATACATTTGTTTTCAATATGTTCTTTAAACTTAAAATTAGCTTCTTGTGCTATTTTTTCGGCTATTTTATTAACACAGCCCACAGTATTAATAATCCAGATTTCATTGCGTATGCCTGCTTTCCCATTAGGCCGCTTATAACCCATGAAAGTCCTTTGTTGCTTATCTCTTTGGAGAACTTCAACCGGATTATAGTCGTAATTATCAATCCCATCCAAATTGGTTTTAAGATTATGTGTATGCACATGATCTCCCGGATTAATAAGCTTTGTGGCACTGCCTATCGGATATCCATATTTAACCACGTGTTCTTTTGGGTTAATCGTAGACAAAGCAATTTTATGTCCCGCAGGAATTGTATCTGCTACAGGTATATCAAAAATTAGAGTACCTTCCGGAATTTCTTCAAAGGCAACTGCTACATTATCATTGGGATTTATTTTTATGGCACCATTGGACTTCAACATTAAGCTTCAGCCCTTCTTTCCAAGATTTTTTTTAAATATTCAGCAATTTTTTGGGAAAATCCAGGCAACTCATTAAGATCTTGCCCCCAATAATCTTTTCTAGCACAAATATTTTGCACCAACTGATCCATTTGAGACATACCATATTTTTCCCATTGTTCTTTAAAAAATGTCACAATTTCTTCATCATCCGCTACTTTATGGCTTCCACCTTTATAAAAAGCTATTAGAGCCGCAAATGACATAGTTAATTTTTCCGGTAAATTTCCAGTCCGCTTGTGGTATTCTAATATTGAAGGTAAAACTCTGGTCTTATACTTAGAAACAGAGTTTAAAGATATATCAAGCAGATAATGTTTAATATAAGGATTTGCAAATCTGTCAAATACAGAATCGGCAAAGGATTCTAAATCTTCTTTATTTAAATCCAGTGTAGGTATAATTTCTTCATAAATACCTTTTTTTAAGTAATCTACAAAATATTCATCGTCCATCATTTCTTTTACTGTTTCTTTGCCATATAAATATGCCAGTAGTACCGACATAGTATGAGCACCATTAAGAATGCGTACCTTGCGCTGCTTATATGGGGTTACATCTTCAGTCAATACAACATCAAGGTTTGCTTTATGGAATGGCAAATTTTCCGATATTTCAGCACTAACTTCTTTTTCTGCTTCTATGGCTAAAAATTGAAAAATTTCCGCAGTAACAATAAGGTTGTCTTTATATCCCAGCTCTTTTGATAATGTCTCAGCTTCATCTCTAGGATAACCGGTTACAATCCTGTCAACCAATGTGCTTGTAAAATGATTTGCAGTGTGGATCCATTCAATGAATTCTTTGGGCAATCCCCATTTTTCTGCATAAAGTAAAACAGTTTCTTTAAGTTTAGCTCCGTTGTTATCAATAAGCTCACAAGGAATAAAAATAAAACCTTTGGAAGAATCAGCATTAAAGTGTTTATATCTTTCATATAAAAGAACTGTCACTTTGCCAGGAAAACCGGTTGGTGGCTTGTCATCCAATTTATCAGTATTTAAAAAAGTTATACCTGCTTCTGTTGTATTGGAAATAATATAGCGCAAGTTAGGATTTTTAGCATTTTCCAAATATGAATCAAAGTCTGTATATGGATTTATCCCTCTGCTGATGCTTTTAACAATTCTTTTTTTAATAGTAGGAACCTGATTTTCCAGGCCACGCAATAATACGGTATAACAACCGTCTTGTGCATTAAGAGCGTCTATAAGCCCTTTTTCTATAGGCTGTACAACTACAATACTGCCATTAAACAGACCTTTTTCATTAAGCATATCAATAAAAGAATCTATAAAGGCTCTTAAAAAATTACCCTCTCCAAATTGCAATACTCGTTCTTCCATTTTCGTGTTTTGGAAACCAATTTCCTTACCATTCAAAAAATTTTCTTTTCCTTGGATAATCATTGATCTATTTAATTGTTCCATTCATACACATCCCTCTAGTACAACTACTATCTATACTGTGGCTAATTGAATTCATGTAAACAGATAATCTCTTATAACTAATTACTAAATACTATAGAAGTATTCTAGTGTTTTTTTTAGCGTATGTCAATATTCTGTAACAAAAAATCCGGGCAATAGCATTTATTTTTTACTATGAATGTGCAAGTTCGCTGTAAGAAATTACAAAAAAAGAAAGAGACAGAATCAAGTAAACGTGAAAATAGCATATAAATTGGCTAAATTCACACCCCTGTAAGCTTGGTTACAAAGTCCAAGCGATTGATTCTAAATCTCTTAATAATTTATGTTTTCCAACGAAGTAAGTTATTTAAACCGGACTCTTAGCTACACTTTTTTAAACTCTTCTACATTAAGCACAAATATAGTGGCACCGCCTATGGTTATCTCTACAGGATGAGGGGCATAGCCATCTCTCATATTCATGTGTGCAGAATTTACAGATGTAACATATTTGCGACTTTTACATTTTTGCTCAATTACACTGATAACTTCTTGTACACGGTCTTCGTCTACCCCACTTATTAATGTTGTAAACCCTGCTTTTAGAAATCCTCCGGTACTGGCAAGTTTAGTTACACCAATACCTTTTTCAATTAACAGGTCTAAAATGTGAAACGCATCTTCATCATGTACTATAGCCATTATCATTTTCATTTTTATCAACCTCCCGGTAGTTTTCACTCTTCTTCATCAATATATTCTTTACGGAAGCCACAATCAGCATTAGCGCATACTATTTGCTTGGTTTTGCGGCCTTTTATCGTCATATGAGTATTACAGTCGGGGCACTTTTCTTTTGCAGGAAGATTCCAGGACATAAAGCCGCAATTTTTTTCACAGCAAAAATATTTACGCCCTTTCTTTGTCTTTCTAATTTGAACTTTTGCACTGCATTCGGGACAATCTACCCCTGCTTCTTCATATAAAGGCAAAGTTTTTCTACAATCCGGAAACCCGGGGCAAGCTAAAAATCGTCCAAAACGCCCCATTTTAATAACCATATTGCGGCTGCAAGCTTCGCAAAGAATATCTGTAACTTCATCTTGAATGGTAATATCGCCTATTCTTTCTTCCGCTTCTTTTATACGAGCATCTAAGGTTGGATAAAATGATCGTACTATTGCTTTCCATTCTACCTCACCGGTCTCTACTTTGTCTAAATTTTCTTCCATATGAGCGGTGAAGTCCACATTTATGATATCTTCAAAGTTATTTTCCATTATCTCGTTGATAATTTCACCTAGCTCTGTAGGAAAAAACACCTTATTTTCCTTGGATACATAGTTACGATACGAAATATTTCCAATAGTTGCAGCATAGGTACTTGGGCGGCCTATCCCTAATTCCTCCATAGTTTTAACCAAGCCGGCTTCAGAAAACCTTGGAGGAGGTTGTGTAAAATGCTGCTGAGGATCAAATTCTATTAAAGTAACATCATCACCGGGAGCCATGTCAGGAATATTTACATCCTTGTCTGATTGTTCATTTTTACGATACACAGCAAGATATCCTTCAAATTTAAGAACCGAACCTGTGGCGCGGAAGATCACAGGGGTATCAGTACCATCTGATTGAGACCCGGCGGCAATTTTAATTGTAAGTGTATCATATAAAGCCGGTGTCATTTGGCTTGCTACAAAACGCTCCCAAATAAGTTTATAAAGTTTAAATTGCTCTTTAGTAAGAGAATCTTTTATTTTATCAGGAGTACGGGTAACTTCAGTAGGACGGATAGCCTCGTGGGCATCTTGGCTTTTGCCTTTAGATTTATGTTTAGATTTTTCGGTTGCCGCATAAGAATCTCCATGATTAGCAATAATATAATCCCTAACAGCAGTAAATGCCTCATCAGCAATACGCATAGAGTCTGTACGGATATAAGTTACTAAACCTACAGTACCTTCACCTTTAATATCTACCCCTTCATAAAGCTGCTGAGCTACCATCATAACTTTGCTTGTGGCATAGTTTAATAAGCGTGATGCCTCCTGCTGAAGGGTGCTGGTAGTAAAAGGTGTCGGAGGTTTACGGCTACGAGTTCCTCTTTTTACATCATGAACAATTAGTGGCTTACCCTCTGCCTTCTCTAATACTTTATCTGTATCTTCTTTAGTTTTTAGCTCTTGTTTACCATTATCACCGGCAGTGTATCGGGCAATAAATTCTTTCTTTTGATGACGCAGCTTGACATCCAGCGTCCAGTATTCTTCAGGGATAAAAGTTTCTATCTCTTCTTCCCTTTCGCAAATAAGTTTTAGAGCAACTGACTGAACCCGGCCTGCACTAAGACCCTTTTTAACCTTTTTCCACAATAAAGGACTAATTTTATAGCCAACAATACGATCTAAAACTCGGCGGGCTTGTTGGGCATTTACTAGCTGCATATCTATATCGCGGCCCTCTTTAATAGATTTTTTTACAGCATTTTTTGTAATTTCATTAAAGGTGACACGAGAGGTATTTTTATAGTCCAATTTAAGAGCGTGCATTAGATGCCAGCTAATTGCTTCTCCTTCTCGGTCGGGGTCAGTGGCAAGATATATTTTATCTGCTGATTTTGCTTCTTTACGTAGCCTTTGTAATATTTCCCCTTTGCCTCTTATAGTGATGTACCTGGGTTCATAATCATTTTCTATGTTGACACCCAATTCGCTTTTGGGTAAATCACGTACATGTCCTACACTAGCTTCTATTTTGTACGCGCTGCCTAAAAATTTCTTTAGAGTTTTTGCTTTAGCCGGTGACTCTACTATCACCAAATTTTTTTCCTCATCTGATGGTTTTGTTGCCACCAATTTTTTTTTCTTGCCTGGTGACTTTGCTGCCACCGATTTTTTTTCCTTATCTGATGGTTTTGTTGCCACCGTTTTTTTTGCCATGTATATGTCTCTCCTTACCTTCTTGTATAACGCATTCCCGGCAATTTTTGCACATATCCTTTTAGCTCTAGTGTAGTGAGTATATATTGAATAGTTTGTGGCTGACTATTTGTTTTTATTATAATTTCATCAAAGGCGATTGGTTCAAAATCCAGGACATCATATACTAATTTTTCCTCTGGTGCAATATGGCAAGTTGGTTTTTTGGAAATTTTATCCTTTTTGACTATGTCATTAACCACATTAACCACTCTATTAGATGTATTAGACGTATTAAGCATATGCAATATGTCATCATGACTACATGCCGGATATGCCCCTTGTTTGATAAGATCGTTAGTACCTACACTATATTTATTGGTTATATTTCCCGGTACCGCCATAACATCCCGGCCTTGTTCTAAAGCTTGGTCTACGGTAATAAGGGTACCACTTTTTTTACCGGCCTCAACTACCACTAATACTTGACTTAAACCACTTATTATTCGATTTCTGGCCGGAAAATGAGATGCATGAGGTGTTATGCCCGGAGGATATTCAGAAACTACACAACCGCATTTTATGATACGATCTCTAAGGGCACGATTTTCTGCCGGATAGCAGATATCAACACCACAGCCCAAAACAGCTATTGTAAGTCCGCCGGAATCTACCGCGCCACGATGAGCCATACTGTCTATGCCACGAGCCATACCGCTTACAATAATTGTGCCCTGTTTAGCCAAAGCATCACCAAAACGTTGGGCAGTAGTAAGTCCGTATTCAGAACATCTGCGGGAGCCAATAATGGATACCTTTGGCATGTTAGCAGGCGGCAAGGTTCCTATAGAGTATAGCCCTACAGGTGGATCCGGGATTTCTTTAAGTAACTTAGGAAAGTCATGGTGGTTTTTGGATATAAAGCGAATCCCCATCCGCTCTAACATATGTAATTCCTGATCTATTTGGTCTATTTGATTGGAGCCTCTTCCTTTTAAAATAGTATGGATATTATGCTCTGTAATACCGGAAATCATCCGTAGTTCCTCTGCCTCTGCAAAAAATATCTTATGAGGTACACCAAAATATTCTAATAATAGGTTTTGCTTGCGAGATCCTAACTTGTATAAAGTAGATAGCCAATACATGAATATGTCTACTCCCATTTTGTTGTCGCTCTCCTTTTGTATGACTGCTAATAGAAAAACCGGCAAACATTGCTCTGCCGGTTCAACGTATAAGCCGTGGTCTGCGTCGAGTTGCTCTCTCCGGCAATGCTCTGTTTGACCACATCCAAATCATTACCAATACCCCCCTAAGCGGGTGAGGGGGATTTGCTGCCTTCATTACTATTCTACTGAAAATATATAATAGTATAAAGGTTGTCCGCCTTCATAAACGTCTACCTCTATGGCAGGATGTTCTTCAGTTAAATGATTAGCCAGTTCTTGTGCCATATCCTCTGTTGCTCCTTCGCCATAGTAGATACTGGCTAGTTCACCATGCGAGGGCTTTAACATAAAACTAAGCAGTTGCTTAGATGCTTCTTGGATGTCCTTGCCTGTGCTAACAATTTCACCGTCATAAATGCATAAAATATCGCCTTTGCTAATATATTCTCCATTTACCACGGTGTCCCTTACTGCATAAGTTACATGACCTGTATGGACACCTTGAATCCTTGCTTTCATATCATTTAAGTATACTGCTAAATCTTTGGTATCTAAATACTCTAAAAGACAAGCTATGCCTTGAGGAATCGACTTGGTAGGAATAACAAACATTTCTTTTCCTTCTACCAGGCCGGCCGCTTGCTCTGCCGCTAATATTATATTTTTATTATTAGGAAGAACCACCACTTGCTTAGCGTTTACCCGCGAAACCGCTTGTGCTATGTCATCCGCACTTGGGTTCATAGTTTGTCCACCCTCAATTACCTCGTCTGCTCCCATATCTTTAAAAAGGGTAATAAGACCGGATCCGGCGGCTACAGCCACAAACCCAACCGGTTTTTCCGGCATATTCACCATTGGAGGAGCCGGTACAGGTTGGGATGCTGTTGGCATTGTAGAAGTAGAAAATTCCAATATATTTGTATGCTGACTACGCATATTTTCTATCTTGATATTGTCAAGCGAGCCAAGAGTAATGCCTCTTTCAAGCATTTTCCCCGGGTTATTAGTATGAACATGAACTTTAACAACTGTATCGTCACTTACTACTACAACAGAGTCGCCATGTGACATTAAATATTTTGTTAGGTTTTCTTCGTTTGAAGAGCTTATTGGTTCACTCACGTCAATCAAAAATTCTGTGCAATAGGCAAACTTAATATCTTCAGTCGAGAAAGAAGCCGCAGGGACTCCGGGCGTAGTAGTTAATGCTTGGCTTCCTGCCGCTTCTACAGCAGGTTCTGCAAGGGTTAGCAATCCCTCAAGAGCACCTTCCATAAAGTAGATTATACCCTTGCCCCCGGAATCTACCACTCCGGCTTGTTTAAGCTCCGGTAACATATCCGGAGTTTGCGCCAAAACCTCCGTTGCACCTTTAAGAACTTCTCTAAGAGCCAACTCTATATCAGATTCTTCACATTCCTGAGCATATTCGCCAAATGCACGGGCAATGGTTAAAATGGTTCCTTCTTTAGGCTTCATAACCGCCCTATAAGCCATGTTAGAAGATTCTTGCAAAGCATTTGCTAAATCTTCAGCGGTAGCCACAGATTTACCTTCCAGTCCTTTAGCAAATCCTCTAAACAACTGAGACAATATAACGCCGGAATTTCCGCGTGCGCCGCGCAAAGCACCATTTGAAGCGGCCTTAGCCACATCGTAAATATTAGGTGTATTTAGCTTTTCTGCTTCTCTAGCCGCAGCTTGAACCGTATGAGACATGTTAATGCCTGTATCTCCGTCAGGAACAGGAAACACATTTAAAGCATCCAGTTCCTGACTATGACGGGTTACATTATTTGCCCCGCAAATCATCATCTTTCTTAAAATTTTGCCGTCTATAGTAATTAGACCCAAAACAAATTCGCCTCCTATTGCTGTATGCGTACACCCTCTACAAAAATGTTAACATCTTTAACAGGCAGGCCAACTTGTTTTTCTACCCGATATTTTACATTGCTTTTAAGAGAATCAGCTATAGCGTTTATATTAGTACCATACTCCACGATAATATACACATTAATTATCAAATGTTCTTCAGTTGCTTGAATACGAACACCTTTAGAAAGACTCTCCTTTTTAAGGAGATGAACCAACCCGTCCTTCATGCTTTTAGCCGCCATACCAACTATACCATAGCATTCTGCCGCAGCTAACCCTGCGATTCTCGCAATAACCTCTTGGTCTATGGTAATGGTACCAAGCTCATTTTTTATATTTGTGAGCAATGTGATCCCCTTTCTTTCTTCAAATTATTTTTTTTGCAATTTCTAATGATAAATTCTAGTGATAAGTTCCTATTGATTATACACAAACAAGCTTTTTTGGCAACTATTCTTTAACAGCTCCTGCTCCTAAAGATGTTATAAGTATCTTCTGTGTAGCTACAAAAAATATTACAAAAGGGATAGCTATAAGAATAGAGCCTGCGGCAAAAGATGTAAAATCGTTACGCCTTTCTGTTATAAAGCTAAATAATCCCATAGCTAAAGTATGGTTAGGTGTAGAGCGCAACACCATGGTAGGTATTATAAAATCCATCCAAGGCCCGGTAAAACTGGTGATAAGAAGAAATATCATTATGGGTTTAGCCATAGGCATAATTATTGTAAAAAATGTGCGAAAGTGACTTGCACCATCTATACGCGCTGCTTCGTCCATACTTTTAGGGATAGTATCTAAGTATGACTTCATAAGCCAAGTATTAAACGGAGTATTAGCTGCTAAATAAATTAATACAAGCCCCCAAAGGTTATCTAAAAGCCCAAACCTAAATAAAATTACAAAAATAGCTATCAATCCGGTAGTTAAAGGGAATACTTGAAGAACCAGTAAGGACATCATAAAAGTCTTTTTAAAGGCAAAACGAAAGCGCGAAAATGTGTATGCCCCCAAAGATGCAACAATCAATGTGCCAAAAGATGTAGCTAAAGCCACCTGAAATGTATTACGAAACCATGTAGGATAGTCAGTATTGTTAAATAAGTTTGTAAAGTTATCAGTTGTAACCCCTCCGGTGAAAGGTATTATAGGCATATCGGCAATACTGTTGCCTGGCGTAAAGGCTGATGAAACTACATATGCCAATGGATAAAGCACTATAAAGGATACCAGTGTTAAAAATACCAAAACAACTCCGGCATTTATTTTGTGTATTATGCGAGAAGATCCCATGATTATAGTTCACCCTCCTTAAATGATTTGGTGCGCATAAAGTTAAATACGGCAAATGGTGCAAGGGCAACAAAAATCATTACAGCTAAAACAGCGGCATAGTGGAATTGCTGCATATCTACAGTAAGTTTATATATCCAGCTAATCATAATTTCTGTACCGCCGGCAAATGTTGTTGTTGAATCCGGCATGGTAGGGCCGCCACCTGTTAAGAAGAAGATTGCTCCAAAGTTGTTGATATTGTGATTAAAGGACATGATGATAAGCGGTGCCGTTTGATATAGTACAAGTGGCAGTGTAATTTTTTTTGTAATTTGAAAGAGGGTTGCACCATCAATTCTGGCGGCTTCAAAAACATCTTCACTTATGGCAGTCATGGTTCCTGTAATAAGCAACATAAAATATGGAAAACCAACCCACAAGTTTATTGCTACAGTCATAAAACGTGCCAACCATACATCTGTAAGCCAAGGTATACCTGTGGATATGATCCCAAGTTGAATTAATGATCTGTTTATTACGCCAAAAGCACCGTTAAGCATATTACTCCATACCATTAACGAAATTACGCCGGGGACTGCATAAGGCAAAATTAAAATGGCTCTAAAAAATGGGATTATTTTCATTTTTGCATTGGTTAAAACAATTGCCATAATAAAGCCACCTACATAGCAGGTAAAAGTTGCTAAAGCTGCCCAAGCAAGTGTCCAGGCAATAACACGTCCCAAGGCACCGGCCCACATGGCATTGCCGCCAAACATAAATCGGAAATTATCAAACCCTACCCAATCTACAACATTATTAGGCGGGATATTATGAGGTGCGGAATAGTTAGTAAAGGCAACACTTGCAGCAAAAATTAAAGGTACTACAACAAAAAACAATATAAGCAAAACTGTAGGTAGTAAAGCAATAACCGGAAATGATCCGGTTGCAAGTTCTGAAAAAAAGTTTTTAGCTGTTGGAAGCCTACCTGTGTTTTCGTATTCCTTTTGCAATTTAAGCGCGCTTCTTACAGACAAAACATATACACCTAAAAATAATGCTAAAAAGGCAATGGTTAGCATTCCATCCATCAATAAAAATAACGAGTTGTCCCTATCTAAAATATGAAGCTCCGGCTGGGGATGTCCTAATGTATACAGGCCATAAAAATTTCTGATTATCGTAGGCACAAATATAAAAAAAGCAATATGACAAAGGGCAAATAATATGCCCTTTGCAAATTGCTTAAATAGGATAATGTGGCCAAGCCCCATAAATAGTAAGGACAGCAATAAAGTTTTATTGCGTGTCACACCGGTCAAAGAGATCAGCCTCCTATTATAGCTGCATTAGCTGCATCAAGTTCACTTTGTACATTAGTGCCGTCGCCATCCCAAATATTAGAGCTGGCTGCGCCCATAACTTCCCAGAAGCGTCCCATTTCCGGTATTGAAGGCATTGGATAAGCAAATGCCATTTGGCCAAGCAATCCGGTAGCGAGTTCGCCAAATTCTCCGCCCAATTCCATGCCAGTTGTTGGCAACGCGCCTGTGATGTCATAACGTAAACGTTGCATTTCGTAGCTTATTAAAAATTGTCCAAAAAGACTTGCTTCTTCTTGTTGACGAGTATATGCAGATACAAACATAACCCTTGTACCGCTAAAGCTCATAGCCGGAGTTGTATTACCCGGCAAACTTGGTAATGTTGTTACACCAAAATTAATACCTGCATCTGTAAACGGGCTAAAGTTCCAAGGGCCTGTAATATGCATTGCAGCATTACCGGATGCAAAAATACCATCCACCATACCGGTATCTAAGTCTCCGGAAGAAATAGGAAGAATTTCTTGACGGATTCTGTTCATGAAAGCCATACCTGCAACGGACTCCGGAGTATTAAGACGAGTGTTAGTAGTGTCAGTTCCGTCCGGGCCAAAGAGCATATTACCTTCACTGGATGTAAATAAAATTGTGTAGTAAGCAGTGCTTGGATCCATAACAAAACCATATTGACCCGGGTTTGCAGCATTAAATTCTTGTGAAAATTCAATTAATTCTTCAAAAGTAGCAGGAGGAGTGGCAATAAGGTCGCGGTTATAGAATAAGCCGTAGGTTTCCGCAGATACCGGGAAGCCCCATACATTTCCGGCATGGCTAACAGCCATAAGAGAACCGTCTAAAATGTTAGTCATATAGCTTGCATTTACAGGGGATATGTGTCCGGCATAAATCAAATCGCCTAAACGATCGTGAGGAGCTGCAAACAAATCCGGGCCAACACCGGCAGGGCCGTCCAACATAATTTGACTTACAGTGTCACCAAGTTCTACATGAACAAATTCAATTGCAATGTGTGGATGCAATGCTGTAAAAGCTGCGCCTGCTTGACGGATCCACTCGTCAGGGCCGCCAACGCTTTCCCATACAGTTAATGTTACTTGATCTGCAACTGTTGCCGGTGGTGGAGTTGTTGTATCTCCTCCTGTAGCCGGTGGTGGAGTTGTTGCCGGTGTTTGTGCAGTACTGCCACTTCCACCGCCGTCGCCACATGCACCAAAAGCTAACATCATTGATAAGCCAAGTGCAATGGATGAAATTGATTTAAATTTTTTCATTTTTTTGTCCTTTCTTTGTGTTAGACAGTTGATGTAAACTTTAGACAACTGCCTAGTCCCTAAAATATTTGTAATAATTTTGTAACAGTATAACATATGATAAAAACCTTTGGCAAATTTTTTTGATAGGCAATATGCATAAATTTATTTAATAATTTTAGTTGAAATTTCTGATTTTTACTAATCGTCACAAAATCACAGGCACATTAACTTCAAATGGAGAGGCCGGTAATCCATAAGCATTATATAAAATCACTGTTGGGCAGTCAATCCAACCGAACCTAACACGGCTTATAGACATGTTGTGTACTTGAGTTACTAATGTCTCCCCTTTAATTTTTGCGTATAAAAAATAAATGCTTCCATTCAAGTCCTCTATTTCCAGCATGGGATGTCCATTATTTGCCCATAATCCTTTAGCATGATCAAAAGATATCGTTAACATTCCATCTTCTACAACTGCGGATTTAACCATTGGCCCTGAATAAGCTGCATCTTCCCCATAAACTAAGTTTTTGGCACACAAAGCTAAACGCTCACCAACTGTTTTTTTATCTTGTGGATGCAGGTCATTCCATTCGCCGCAATCAATAGTAACAGCCATGGCTGTATTGGGGATATCCAGGCATTGCCTTTGTTGTTCTCTTAAAACAGCCCAATTAATTCCTGAGTTATATGGGTCAATAAAGTTGGCCAATTGGGTATATATAACAGGTAAATTGCTACCAAAATGCTCTCGCAAATGCTCAACAAAAGCAGTAAATAAAGCTTTGTATTCTTGTGGATCAGGCGTATTGGATTCTCCTTGATACCAAATAACGCCTTCTATCGAATAGCCTAAAATGGGTGCTAACATATAATTGTATACGCAACATGGAATGTTATAAAGCCAAGCGGCAGGCTCTAAATGAGGCATTATGCTACCAACGCGCCACTTCCAAGGCCCTTTTAAATCAATAATTCCGTTTTTGTGTGATAATTCATATTGCTTTCCGGGTGTAAAAGAAGGGCTTCGAGAATCTCCCACCACTCTAACAGCAATTACATTTTTACCGACTTTCAGCACTCCTTCCGGGATATTGCACACGCAAGGCGGATATTGATAATCTACTGCAATTACTTGGATGCCATTTACATATACTTTTACATTATTAACAACTTGCCCTAAAGACAATGAAATGGGATCAAATGCGCCTTCAGGTAAAAAAATATCTTTGCGATACCATACTGCACCATGCTCAGGAAGCCCAACTGAATCCAACAACATACGGCTATCCCAAGAGCTGTCATCGTAATTTGGGCTATGCCATTTTTCCTTTATTCCTAAATCTTTGGCTTGAAGGGTTTTGTACCACTCTTGTACACGTTGATTGCTTTCTTCTTCCTTTTCTTTAACTGCATTTGGATCTTTATATGGAAGAAGTTTCTTGTAAAGTTCAGGAAAAGTTTTGACAATTTCCTCCGGCAACCAACCTTCCGCGGGGGTACCTCCTGCGGCTACATTTATTAAGCCAATGGGAATATCGCTTTCCGCAAGTTCCCGTGCAAAAAAGTAAGGTACAGCAAATAAATTGTTTAAAAAATCTCCTGTGGCGGTATGCCATTGCCCGATTACATCTTGAGCTTGAGCATCAAAGCGATAATTTTTTTCGACCTGAAAAGCTCTTATTCTTACATCTTCTTTAATATGGTCAGTCAGTAGAGGTTTTACTCTTAATACAGGTTGTTCCATGTTAGATTGACCGCCACATAACCATACACGACCCACATATACATCGCAAATTTGGATATCGTTTATTTTCATCGTATGAGGCCCACCATAATTATTGGAAGTAACCGGCATCTCAAAACGCCCACTGCTTTCTGTTACTGTTTTGAAATTTTCTCCTAAAAACTCAACATTAACTTCTTCTTTTGGTTCTGCCCAACCCCAGATCTTAGCCTGTTTACTAATTACCATACCATCACTAAAAAATGTCGGCAATTTAATCATATTAATCCCACCTCTGTAATAGTGTCCTTTTGCACAAATGTTATATTTTCTTGCTTAGAGCCTGTTCAAAATCTTTTTTCACCATTTTTGCGGTCGATATTTCCGCCCTTCTTCGTCATCTCCTC